>DYEP01000003.1 GCA_020725675.1 Symbiobacterium sp.
CCACGGCAGCCGACGTACCCGACGTGACTGCCATCATGCTGGAGTATGGGGATGGTCTTGGTCCGTACGGGGCAAAGGGGTTGGGCGAGCCTTCATGCAATTCTATCGCCCCCGCCATTACCAACGCCATTTACGATGCGGTGGGTGTGAGGATAAAGAGCCTCCCGGCTACTCCAGAGAAAGTGCTCCGTGCGATGAAGGGTGATCTTTAAAGGCCTGCAAATACTGTTTCAGGGGGATTAACATGGAACTTTTGAAGACCAGCGAAGTGTCCATCAACTTCGGCGGGCTGTGGGCGGTGGACCGTGTGGACTTTTTGGCGTGCCGCGGTGAGATAGTTGGGCTTATCGGGCCCAACGGTTCGGGAAAGACCACCTTCTTCAATCTTGTGAGTGGCATCTACAAGCCCACCCGTGGGTCCATCGTATTCAAGGGACGGGATATCACAGGGCTGCCTGCATACGAAGTGAAACGGATGGGGATTTCCCGTACATTTCAATCGAGCCGGCTATGCTGGAACCTGAGCGTGCTCGACAACGTTCTGATCGGCCTTTATTCCAACCAGACAACGGGCTGGTACGAAGCCGTCTTTAAGCCGCGGACATCCAACGCCGAGCTGGAGAGGAGTATCGAAATCTGTGTCGAGTTCCTGCGCTACTTTAATGAGGACTTGATAGACCGGCGGTACGAAAGGGTCCGAAACATACCGCACATAGACAGGCGCAGGATCGAGATCTGCCGTGCGCTGGTCTCAGACCCCGAACTCCTGCTGCTTGATGAACCCTCGGCAGGCTTAAACCCGCAGGAGACCATGGAAATGATGGACGACATTGCACGGATAAGGGAGAGGAACAAAGACATCAGCATTGTCATTATTGAACATGACATGGATGTAATTTCCGAGGTTACGGAGAGAGTCGTGGTGTTCAACGCGGGCGCGAAGATCGCCGAAGGCAGCTTCTCAGAAATATCGAGGAATGAAGAGGTTATACGGGCGTACTTGGGAGGTGCAGCGACCGCATGTTGACTCTGACCAATGTATCCACGAACTACGGCAAAATCCCTATGCTGCGAAACGTGAACATGCGCGTGGACCCAGGGGAGGTGGTATGCATCCTCGGAGCGAACGGAGCGGGGAAGACTACCACGCTAAAGACTATTCTTGGTCTCGTGAGGCCTGTTTCAGGTACCATATGCTTTAAGGAACAGCGAATTGATAACATGCCCACTCACCGAATCGTGGCTTCCGGCATCTCCATGGTACCGCAGGGAGAGGGATTGTTCCCGAAAATGACGGTCGAAAGCAACCTCCGTCTCGGCGCGTATTTTGAAAGGGATGAATCGAAAATTAGATCGCGGCTAGAAAGGGTGTTTGGCCTGTTTCCAAGATTGCGAGAGCGGCTGTCGCAGAAGGCGGGAACGTTAAGCGGTGGGGAAAGGACCATGCTGTCCATCGCGAGGGGCTTGCTTTCCGAACCCGAACTCATACTCATGGATGAGCCTTCGCTTGGCCTTGCCCCTGTGCTCGTCGATGAGGTGTTCAAGAGCATCGCCCAGATCAAGGCCGAGAAAAAAGTAACCATCTTGCTGGTCGAGCAGAACGCAAAGAAGGCGCTTTCTGTAGCAGACCGAGGATACATTATGCAAAAAGGACAGATCGTGCTGGAAGGGACTACTGATGAACTGCTCAATTCAAACATCGTGAGGCAGTCATACCTGCATGTGGAACGGGCCAAAGTCGGCAGATGAACGATTCGCCGCCTCTGCCGCTGATAGCAGAGGCGGTGTTTTCACTTACAGTTGGTCAGGCACAGGGACTGCAGACCCTGCTGCCCTGGGCCACCTTTCATTCCGGTTTTCTCGCTTCGATGAAGGCGGCGAAGAACTTGCCGTCAAGCGCCTTTATGTCCTCTGGAGAAAGCGGAAGGAGGTGTTCAGAGCAGCATGATACTGCGTCTGCACCGTAGACCCGGGTGGGGATCACCGCTACATCCGTAAAACCTGCTTCTTTCAGCAATTCTACGTATTCTTCTGCTGAGAGGGAACCGGCGACACAACCAGCCCATAGATCGAGGTTCTCCCGGAGCGCTTGTGGCATGTCCCCGCTGTGCACTACGTCTGACACGTTAAACCTTCCGCCCGGCCGGAGTACCCTGAACGCTTCATTCAACACTTGTTTCTTATCAGTGGATAGGTTGATGACGCAATTGGAAATGATGACATCCACCGAATTGTCAGCAAGAGGGATCGACTCCATCAAGCCCTTCTTGAACTCCACGTTGGATAGCCCGGCCTTCTTTGCGTTGGATCTGGCGAGATCGAGCATTTCGTCGGTCATGTCAAGTCCGATCACCCGGCCTGAAGGACCCACCTTGCGCGCCGCAAGCAGCACATCGATACCTCCCCCGCAGCCCAGATCCAGTACATGCTCTCCCTCTTTCAAGCGGGCAAGCGCCGTAGGGTTGCCGCAGCCTAGAGAGATGTTGAGAGCTTCCGTCGGTAACGCTTCTGCTTCTTCTTCTGAGTAAAGGTCGGAGCTGATGGGGCCCTTCGAAGTGCACTCGGCCGGCTGCGACTGGCAGCAACAGCCGCCCGCGGATGTGGCAAGCCGTGAGTACTTTTCTTTCACCTTATCCCTAACCGTCTTTTCGTCCACAATTGAACCCTCCAATTCTGTTCCTAGTTCTTCCGCAACGGCCCGGACGAGGAGCGAAAGCGCATCGAATACCCGCGGAGTCGCTCCGCCCGGAATCCTCCTGATGAGACGTTCGGTGACCTCCTGGCTTCCGGTTTGGAGTGTGGATAGCATCTGCCTTCCCGCAGACGTGAGGGACAGCTGCTGCACGCGTCTATCCGTCTCCTTGGATGACCTTTCGATCAGACCTTCGGCGGCCACCGCGTCCAGCTGGCGGGTCACAGTGGAAGGCGCAAGCCCTAGCTCCTCCGCCAGTTCCCCGGGGGTCGTGGTGCCAAGCCGTCCGAGCGCTTCAAGGATGTAGGCTGAGGAGGCGTTCAGCTTGCAGCACTCTGACATCATCGCCTTCTCCAGAGCGAGATAACCTTTGGATAGTCTGAGGAGCAGGTTTCTCAGACGTATGCTGTCCCTGGACAATGTTTCACCCCCCCCGTTATTTGTATTATACAACTAATATCTTGGCGCTGCAACGGGGTTTTCGATCCGGAACACCTGCCAAGGGTTTATGGCCTGGGATTGAAGGCTCTCTCAAGGACCAGGAATGAACAACAGGAATGGCTCGACAGTTAAGCGGATTCAGTCGTGACATGCGCGTGTTTTGCGGTGTTCCGGCTGACAGAGGTAAAACCCAAGAAGGCCGTTTTGCGAAGAACTTGTGATGACAAGGCCGTTCTGCGAGAGGACACTGGCGGGACCGTTCCGCACAAAATCCTGGTAGTGTGCGGAGTGGGCGGCTTCAAGCAGAAAGAGAAGCAGAGGAGCGATGATGCCGGATGGTCTTCCCGCAAACTCGATGACCAAAAGAGAGTTCCGTGTTACTCTGATCATCTCAGACAGAGACGTTCTGCGGTCGGCTGGGGACATCTCGTGAAGCACCATGGAAATGACAGATGCATCAAACGATGCATCGGGGAACGGAAGCCGGCGCGCGTCAGCGCGGATAAAGGTGGTGCGGGGCACGCGCTTGCGGCGGGCCCTGCGTAGCATAGGCTCGGACAGGTCTATGCCTGTGACGATGGCTCCTGACTCGGCAAGCGAGGCGGCGACCAGGCCTGTGCCTGTACCCACATCAAGCACGCGCCTGCCGGAGACATCCCCAAGGAGCGAAAGGCCGGACTTTAGCCTTGGCCTTATGTATCTGCCTGCAAGCGGATCATACAGCCCTGCAACAGCATCATAAAACAGGTTGGACATGAGAGCCCTCCTTTTTGGGTAGTGTTTCCCATCGTGCGCACAGGCCAGCCAGAAGGTAACGCCGAGGGTGTGTAGAAAGAGGGAAGAGTAAGATGCATCTTTCGGCATCACCTTTCTGAAAACCTCTCGCGAGTGAGGGAATCCAGTGGTACGGGTCGTGGATATAAACTGCGATATGGGAGAGTCGTTCGGCAGGTACACGCTTGGCCAGGACGGGCTGATCGTGAAGTTCATCTCCTCAGCCAACGTGGCATGCGGTTTTCATGCGGGTGACCCCATAGTGATGGATGAGACAGTAAGACTGGTGGCTGAAAACGGCATCGGCTGCGGGGCCCACCCGGGCTTTCCAGATCTGTTGGGCTTTGGAAGGCGGGAGATGATGCTCTCGTCGCGCGAGATCCGGGCGAGCGTGATCTACCAGCTCGGTGCTCTCTCGGGTTTTGCTGGACGCTACGGTATACGGCTTCAACACGTCAAGCCCCATGGAGCGCTATATAACATGGCAGCCAGAGATTACCGCGTGGCACGAGCCGTGGCGGAGGCAGTGGCTTGCTTCGATCACAGGCTCATACTGCTCTGCCCCGCCGGTTCGGAAATGGCCAGGGCGGGGAGGGAAGTGGGGCTTTGTTCCGCATCCGAAGTATTTGCCGACAGGGCGTACGAAAGCGACGGCACGCTTGTTAGAAGGAGCGAGCCGGGTTCGGTGATCGATCACCCGGACGAAGTGGCGGAGAGGGTGCTCGGCATAGTGATGCATGGACGGGTGCGCACGCGCGACGGTG
Organism: Symbiobacterium sp.; assembly: GCA_020725675.1. Classification (GTDB taxonomy): domain Bacteria; phylum Bacillota; class Sulfobacillia; order DUSP01; family DYEP01; genus DYEP01. Next base: position 4,672 of record DYEP01000003.1, read on the forward strand.
GGGAGCTCAAGGTCTCACCTGACAGCATTTGCATTCACGGCGATACTCCGGGAGCGCCCGCTCTTGCAGAGCGCATAAGGAAGGTGCTCTTGGACTTTGGCGTGAGCGTGGAGCCGCTCGGGGGATTTCTACGATGCTAGGGAGTGCTGCGTACCCGGCCCTCCGTTTTTTGCTGCAGGGGGATACCGCGCTGACGGTGGAACTCGGCGATAGGGTGGACCTTGACGTAAACCGGCGCGCCAGGGTCTTATCACAGGCGCTATCTTCTGCCCGCATACCCGGCATCATTGAGGTCATTTCTGCCTTCTGCTCGTTCACGGTTGTGTATGATCCCGCCGCCATCAAGGCCGGCGAGATCGCAGAGGCTATCTTACGGATACATGGCAGCGGAGTATCAAGGGAGGAAGCGCCAACCAGGCTCATACGCGTGCCGGTCATCTACGGAGGCGAGTACGGGCCGGACCTTGATTCCGTCGCGGAGTACGCGGGACTCACGCCCAAAGAGGTGGTCCAGATCCACGCAAAAGCCATTTACGTCTGCTGTATGATGGGGTTTCTCGCCGGGTTTCCGTATCTTTACGGCGTGCCGCACGCCATTGCAGCGCCAAGGCTCCCGACTCCGAGAAAGAGGACTGCGGCAGGCTCCGTCGGCATCGCACAGGAGCTGACCGGGATCTACCCGGTGGAAAGCCCGGGCGGGTGGCGGATCATCGGCCGCACTCCACTTCGGCTGTTCGACCCGGCAAAGCAGCCGCCTCACCTTTTTGCCCCAGGTGACCTGGTCCGCTTTGTACCCGTCAGTGAGCAAGAATACCAGGAGGTCCTAAGCGACGTGCTCCGGGGCAAATACCGTGTGAATGTGGAACCGGGGGTTCAGTGCGAATGAGTATCGAAGTGATAAGCCCCGGCTTTTATAGCACGGTCCAGGACCTGGGCAGGCACGGCTACAGGTACTGCGGCATGCCGGTGGCAGGCGCTATGGACCAGTTCGCTGCGAGGGTAGCGAACACGCTTGTGGGCAACGACGAGCGGGCGGCACTGCTTGAGTGTACGCTAAAAGGCCCTGCACTCCTGTTTGGGCAAGACTTGACGGTGGCATTGTGCGGCGGCGATTTCTGTGCAACATTGGATGGGGTACCGATAGCAGTCTGGAGAAGCCATATTGTGAAGAAGGGCCAGGTGCTGGAGATGCCCGCCGCCAGGACCGGGTGTAGGGCGTACTTGGCGGTATCGGGAGGCATTGACGTACCTTTAGTGCTCGGCAGCAGGTCTACGTGCGCCAGGATGCGGCTTGGAGGCATGAACGGGCGGCCGCTTGAAGCCGGCGATGTGCTTTACGTGCTGCCGGGGGCAGAGCGCGTTCCTTTGATGTACCTGCCGGAAGCGCTCATTCCCCGTTACTTATCTCCTCACGTAGTCAGCGCCATACCGGGGCCGCACCAGCACCGCTTCCCCGAGGAGGAGATGAACAGGCTGTTTCAAAACGTATACACGGTGCGACCTGAGTCGGACCGGATGGGCACAAGGCTCGATGGACCTAGCCTTCGCCATGTAAACGGTGCCGACATTGTACCCGACGGGGTGGTTCCTGGAGCCATACAGGTTCCAGGGGATGGCCTGCCCATTGTGCTCATGATGGACGCGCAGACCACAGGAGGGTACCCCAAGATCGCTACGGTCATATCGTCTGACCTCCCTTTGGTAGCGCAGGCCAGGCCTGGAGACAAGCTACAGTTTAGAAAGTGCAGCCTTGAGGAGGCTTATCTGCAGAGGGAGAAAATGGAGGCGGCAGTGCGCTCAGTGAAGATCGCCGCCCGCAGGTACTTTTTTGTAGTAAACAAACAAAGGTACATTGTTGATGTGGAAGAGACGTGATCGGCGCCTTAACTCTTTGCAACATCCCGGTAAATATCGGTAAGATCGGAGAGCACCTGTGGGTTCAGATCGCTTACGTGATCCACCAGCGGGATAGTCTTGCCATGGCGCGGATCGGTACCCGGGCCAATTAGCGCTTCCACGGACTCTTCCACCCCGCGCGCCGACGCTATCAGCTGGCCGTGAGGAGATACGATCATGCTATGACCGAAGTAGTGGTAGCCTGCCGCGTCAGTGCCAATACTGTTGGTGGCGACTACCCATACCTGGTTATCATATGCGCGCTTGGTTTGTCAGCGACCATAGCCCGTGATCTCTGAGAAACGCCGATGGGCGCACGATGATCTCGGCGCCTTTCAGTTTGAGCAGCCGCGAGAGTTCGGGAAAGTCTCCGTCATAGCAAATGATCATCCCGATACGGCCCAGGCTGGTCTCAAATACCTGTACTTCCTGTCCAGGCGTGACCCAGCGCTTTTCACCCGGAAACGGATGGGTCTTCCTGTAGACGCCCACGATGCCCTCGCTGCCGATGAGCACTGCAGAGTTGTATAACACGTCAGGTCGGGGTCCGCGTTCGTAGGTGGGGAATACCACATAACCTCCGCCCTTTCTCACTTCTGCTTCAATGCGCTCGGTGAGCCTGCCGGGTATGGTATCGACCAGATCCCACAGATCTCCTGCCCTGTCTCCAGGGTTGAAACCGGTTGTCACTGTCTCGGGGAACACGATTAAGTCCGCATGACTTTGATGCCTTACCTTCCTGTACCAGGAGATAACCTTCTCTGTGTTGTCATCGACTGCCATTGGGGTGACGCAAATCTGTACAGCACTTACTGAAAAGCTGATCATCCTTTTTTCACCTCCAGTCTTTTCATGTTTCTTAGTGTGTTACCCGATTTCCTGCAAACCCTACAACACGATGGGGACAGGAAAACGGAAATCCCCATGGAATCCATATAGCGGGGAGTCTAGGAGTGGAGGTGTTGCCTTTGCTCTCCGTTGAAGCGTTAAGGCAACTGCGCGCTGCGCTAGGCGAAGATAAGGTACTGACTGATATCGAGGACCTGGTATGCTACTCGTTTGACGCAGCGGGAGGGCTGGGTGAACATGTACCCGGAGTGGTGGTGATGCCCTCGACCGCAGGCGAGGTACAAGCCGTGGTCCGAATAGCCGACAAATACTCTATACCTGTGTACCCGAGGGGATCGGCCACCAACTTAAGCGGAGGCGCCCTGCCCGAGCGGGGTGGGATGGTAGTCTCACTTCTCAGGATGAACCGGATCCTCGAAGTGGACACCGATAACCTCACTGCCACAGTGGAGCCTGGCGTGATCATTCAGGACCTAAATGACGCGTGTGCGCCATACGGTCTGATGTATCCGCCCGATCCGGGGACAGTGGCCCAGGCCACGATGGGCGGCAGTGTGGCCGAGTGTTCCGGCGGGCTCCGCGGGTTAAAGTACGGAGTAACCAAGCACTACGTGCTTGGGCTTTCGGTTGTACTACCCAATGGTGAAGTGGCCCGATTCGGCGGTAAGACGGTGAAGAATGTGAGCGGCTACGACATGGTGCAGCTCTTCACCGGGAGCGAAGGTACGCTGGGGATCATTACGGAAATCACCGTCAAGCTGCTGCCTTTGCCCGAATTTCGTCAGACTATGATGGCGGCCTTTTTGAACCTTGACTCTGCGGGAAGGGCTGTTGCTCGGATTATCGAACACCGGGTAATTCCCGCGACGCTGGAGATACTCGACAATACCACTATACGCGCAGTTGAGGAATATAACAGGTGCGGGCTACCGCTGGACGCAGCCGCAATACTCCTCATTGAGGTAGACGGGGTGAAAGAGGCGGTGGAGCGAGAAGCTCCGAAAGTCATGACCGCGCTGCTTGACTCAGGCGCCTCTTTTGTGCGCCTTGCGGAAACTGAAAGGGAAAGAGAGCAGCTTTGGACGGCGAGGAGAACCGCGCTGCCCGCGCTTTCTCGGGTACGCCCGAACATGCTCGTGGAGGATGCCACGGTACCAAGAAGCCGGGTGCCCGAAATGCTCAGGGAGATAGGGAAAATAGCAGAAAAATACGGGATCAGCATAGGTACCATGGGGCACGCAGGAGACGGTAACCTGCACCCCACGATATTGACGGACATTAGCGACGAGCAGGAGATGGCGCGGGTAAGGCAGGCGATAGACGAGATCTATGCGGCTGCGCTCAGGCTTGGGGGGACGCTTTCCGGAGAACACGGGATCGGACGGACCAAGCAGAAGTACATGGAGATGGAGTTCTCCGAGGCGGCGCTCGAGACCATGAGGGCGGTGAAGCGGGCGCTGGATCCAAAGGGGCTAATGAACCCCGGCAAGCTGGTCGGGGAGGTAAAATAGTATGGGGTATTTCGATGACCTTTCGCTGCTTGACAGGATGCTCAAGCAGTGCGGCAAGTGCGGTTTTTGCCAGGCCCACTGCCCTGTGTACAAACAATTGTTCACCGAGTCTGTCGTCGCCAGGGGCAGAATCAGAATGATTAAGGCAGTGAGGGACGGCAGCACCGCTTGGTCACGCCAGGCGGTAGACAGACTGCACACGTGTACGTTGTGTCTTGGGTGCGCCGCCGGATGCCCCACGGGAGTAAGGACTGAGGAGATATTCCTTGGTGCCAGGGCTCAGGCAGTGAGACATAGAGGCCTCGGCGGGCTCAGGTGGCTGGTGTTCCGGGGGTTACTTCATAATCCTTCAGTGTTTCGCGCGCTGCTCCACGCGGGTGCGAGGACGTGGCCGCTGCTGTTCCGGTCGGGTCCGGAAGCAGGCGGAAGCCCCAGGTTGCCGCTTGGTATTAGCATGCGACGGGTCGTACCCAGGCTTGCGCCCACCCCGTTTCTGAAATCCGCTACAGTGAATCAAGACCGGGGTACGCGCGGCGCTCGGGTACTGTTCTTCACAGGTTGTCTTATTAACTACGTGTATACCGGGGTTGGGCGCGCTGTGCTCGAAGTGCTGGAGAGAAACGGTGCCCAGGTGCTGCTGCCTCGGGAGCAGCATTGCTGCGGCACTCCCGTTTTTGCTTACGGAGATGTAATGACAGCGCGCCAAATGGCCAGACATAACTTGCAGGTTATTCAAAAGTACAGGCCCGATGTGATCGTCACGGCGTGTGCTACATGCGGCAGCGCTCTGAAGAAGCACTACGTATCGCTGTGTGAGGGAGGGGCACTGGAGGATGCCGCGAGGCGCTGGGCGGCATGCACTTATGACATTTCTGAGTACCTGATGGAGGCCGGGTACCGCCCTCCAGAGGGGAGGATCTTCATGAGCGTCACGTACCATGATCCGTGCCATCTACTACGCGGCCAGGGGGTGTACGAGCAGCCGCGACGGTTGCTTGGCGGTATCCCGGGCATAGAGTTTCGGGAGATGGCGTCAGCAGATAGATGTTGTGGAGGAGCAGGGTCGTTTTCGCTGACTCATTACGCGTTATCGCTTGCCATTACAGAGGAGAAGCTCCGGAGCATACGGAAGACCGGAGCTGATGCCGTGGCGACCGGGTGCGGTGCGTGCCGCATGCAGATAGAAGATGCAGCGCACCAGGCGGGTATGCCAGTACGCGTCATGCACACACTGGAACTTGTTGCCATGTCATACAAGGCCGAGGGGAAGGAAGACCGGGGCGATGAGCGGGGATCTGATAGAAGTGTTTAAGGAATCAGCTCGGGCGGCTTTGGCAGAGGTGAACGAGTCACAGAGCGTCAGTGAGCTCACCGCTCAGATCGTGTGCCTGTTGGAGGACTACCGGCCTGTTTCCGCTGTGGTAGGAGGAGACGGGCTGATAGAGCGTAAGGTCAAGGAAGCACTCGTTGCGGCAGGAGTGGAGATTCTTCCCGTACACAAGTGCTCGGCCGAACGCGCCGTGGTGGGGATATGTTGCTATGAAATGGGAGTGGCGGAAACGGGCACACTGGTGGCGGATGCCAGCGCGTACGACGCAAGGCTCGTATCATCGCTTCCGCCCGTGCACGTGGCGATCCTGGATTCGGATGGAGTTGTGCCTGACATGGCCACAGCGCTTTCCCGCATGTATATGCGACCGCAGCCTCCGGCATACCTGGCGATGGTAACAGGTCCGAGCAGGACCGCTGATATCGAGCGCGAGCTGACGCTTGGAGTGCACGGCCCGGGCAGACTCGTGGTCTTTTTGTTGAAGCACGACGGGGATGGGGGTGCACGCGATGGCAGTCAGCCGTGATCTAAGAGCCGAAGCAAAGAGAGCGTTGGCAGATCCGGTACTGTTCGCTGCCCTTCACCGCTTTTCCGAAGCGTACCTGCCTGCACGCGATGAGGCACTGGCAGGGGTCGCGTTCGAGGAGCTCGCGGAACGCATCTCTGCTATCAGGCAGCACAACATATCTCGCGTATGTCAGCTGGCCGACATGTTCGAGCAGCGGGCACTGGAATCAGGTGCTTGTGTGTACCGGGCGCCCGACGCGGCATCCGCCGTGGAATACGTGCAGAAGCTCGCACTGGAAAGAGGTATCCGCGCGGTAGTGAAGTCCAAGTCAATGATATCAGAAGAGATCGGGCTAAACCACGCGCTGGCCATGTCGGGCATCCAGGTTACTGAGACTGACCTTGGAGAATGGATCATCCAGCTCGCCGGGCAGAGACCTTCTCACATGGTGATGCCTGCCATCCACATGACGCGCGAGGAAGTAGCGAGGCTGTTTTCCGATCGCCTGAAGATACCCGTGGGCACCCAGGTGTCCGAACTGGTTGCTGTGGCGCGCAGGCAGCTCCGTAGCCATTTTCTTGACGCTGAAATGGGGATAACGGGGGCCAATGCGGCGGTGGCAAGCACAGGCAGCGTATTGTTGCTCACCAACGAGGGTAACGGCAGGCTCGTCACCACACTACCGCCGGTTCATGTGGTGCTTGTGGGATATGAGAAAATTGTGGCCGATATGGATGAGATCGTTCCGTTGCTCCAGGTGCTTCCCCGGAGTGCCACGGCCCAGCGTATTACCAGCTACGTCAGCATCATCACAGGCCCGACCGAAGTGGAGACGCGCAACGGGCGAAAGCCCAAGGAGCTGCACATTGTACTGATAGATAACGGCAGAGTGAAAATGTCAAAGCATCCGGTATTCAAGGAAGCGATGAAGTGCATCAGATGTTCAGCATGCCTGAACGTATGTCCTGTGTACCGGCTTATCGGTGGTCAAGTCTACGGCGATGTGTACGCGGGCGGTATCGGTTCGGTGTTAACTGCGTTTTTCCACTCGAAAGAGTACGGAGCAAGAATTGGTGAGTTTTGCCTAGGCTGCAGGAGATGCGTCCAGTATTGTCCTGCAAAGGTGGATATCCCCGAGCTGGTGCTTGCACTCAGACAAGAGCACGTGGCAGCTCGCGGGTTGCCCGCGACTGCCAACTTCATCCTGCGCAAGGTGCTTCCGGATAAAGGACTAATGCACGGCCTGCTGCGCACGGCATCGCGCTTGCAGGCTCCAGTTACTACGCGGCGCGGGTTTATAAGACACCTGCCGCTGGTGTTTCACGAGGTGTCACGCAATATGAGCCTGCCTGCACTGGCACGGCAGCCGTTTCGCGACAGGTTTGAGCACTCTTCGGTCGGTTCCGAAACAGTCGCACTGTTTGCTGGTTGTCTGGTGGACTTCGTCTATCCGGAAATCGGAGAGGCGGTTGTGTCCGTGCTGAGGCGTCTTGGGCTTTGCGTTACGTTTCCTGAGGTACAGTCATGCTGCGGTATACCTGCGTACTATCTCGGAGACAGGAAGACGCTCTGCATGCTGGCTGAACAGAATGTGCGCGCACTGGCTGCCAGTGACCCTCGCTGGATCGTCACGGCTTGTCCCACCTGCGCGGTCGCGCTCAAGAAACTGTATCCCGAGGTACTGTCACCCGACGCGGGACTTGCTCTGGTAGCGAGGACCATATCCACCAGGACGTGGGATTTTGCAAGTCTGGCGCATCGACTAATACGGGATAAGATGAAGCCTGTGGTGGACGGGGTACCTGCGACGTACCATGATTCGTGCCACATGAAGCGGAGCCTGGGCGTATCCGGTGAGCCCAGGGAGATCCTGAGGACACTGGGGTACCGTCTACACGAGATGAAGGAGTCTGACGTCTGCTGCGGCTTTGGCGGCTCTTATCTATTGAAACATCCTGGGATAAGCCAACGGATCATGAACCGCAAACTAGACTGCATAAAGCAGACCGGCGTGGGGACGGTATTCGTCGATTGTCCCGGATGCCTCCTCCAGATACGGGGAGGTCTTGAGCGAGCGGGTGTCTACCTGAGGGTGGAGCACACGGCTCAGGCGCTGGCAGCAAGTGTGGCGGTAAGCGAGTCAAAGCATAAGGAGTGTGTGATCTAAAGGTGCACGTGGGAAAACTGCCGCTTGATCTGTTACAGAAACTCGTACTTAAGAAAGTGACTCCGGTACGACCAGAAGTGCTGCTCCGACCCGCGCCCGGGGAAGACTGTGCTATCCTGGATTTTGGCGAATGGGTGTGCGTGTTATCTACTGATCCAATCACGGGCGCCGAGGCCGACGGGGGCTGGTACGCGGTGCATGTGAGTTGTAATGATGTGGCTGCTACAGGTGCGGAGCCTGTGGGAGTGATGTTGACCATCCTGGCCCCGCCTGATTCAGAGCCCGATGATTTGGAGCAAGCAATGGAAAGCGCGGTGCGGGCCGCGTCTGAACTAGGCATTGAAATACTCGGAGGCCACACTGAGGTGACGGCAGGTATTCCATCCATGATATTCTCTTGCACAGCTGTGGGCAAAGCCAAGAAGGGCCGGTACGTAACGGCGCAAGGAGCCCGTTCGGGCGACAGCATCGTGTTGAGCAAGGCGGCAGGACTTGAAGGTACCGCTATTCTCGCTGTTGATTGTCATGACCTGTTACTGACGGCATTTCCACCGGAGATGCTCGAACGAGCCAGGGCGTTCAGCCGCGAGATCAGTGTGGTGAAAGACGGTGCGTGCGGTATCCGCGGTGGGGTACATGCAATGCACGATGTGACGGAAGGCGGCGTATTAGGCGGGGTATATGAGATGTCGTACGGAGCTGGTTTGGGCGTGCAGGTGTGGGCTGATAGGATCCCTTTGAGAGATGAGACCGTACAGATCTGCCGATTCTTCGGTATTGACCCGCTGCGCCTCATATCTAGTGGTAGCATGTTGATGGCCACCCCGGTGCCGGAGCAGGTGCTGTCAGAACTCGCAAAAGAAGGGATTTCAGGATCCGTTATCGGGCATTTTACTGACGACGGCAGGAGAACACTGATCGAAGGTAGCACTGAAATACCTCTGTTGCCTCCGCTGGGTGATGAGCTCTGGAAGGCGAAAGAGACCGCGAATCGGATGCAAAGAGCAAGACGGGTGTGACGCCATGTCTTTCCAGTGTGTGTCTGGACAACGACCCGGGGGTATAGTATCCTAAAGAGGACTGAAGGAGGTGCATGTATTGAAAGAGCAAGTGGAGAAAGCGTTGGGCAAGATCCGTCCCATGCTTCAGGCGGACGGTGGTGATGTGGAACTGGTGTCCGTTGAGGACGACGGTGTGGTGAAGGTCCGGCTGAAGGGTGCTTGTGGCGGATGCCCTATGTCGACGATGACCTTGAAAAACGGGATCGAACGCTTGCTTAAGCAAGAGGTTCCGGGCGTTAGAGAAGTGCTGTCGGTCTAGCTGGTTTTTAAATGGCCCGCCTGTTTGAAAATAGGCGGGTTTTTGCTTTTGCTGCTTGGGATGCTTTGTTTGACCCAAGTGGGGATTTTGCTGTGAAATTCCTTTCCTTCATGCGGCTTTGTATACTTACTGTTGGAAAAGCGGCCGGGGTAAAGGCATGTTATGTGACAGATGGTCTCCCCAAGGCATATATTACTATGGAACGAAAGGGGGGAGACGAGTGACTGATCTCATAAGAAACCTGTGTGTGGTCCGCACGGAGAGACTGAGTTTTGAAGAAGTGCTGGGGGAAGTTGTCAAGCAGACTATCGCGCGAGGCGTCGTAGATGTGGTCGCTCTGGGCAAACCCCCGGTTACACAGATCATCGACGTGATAGCCACGGTGAGGATCATCAGACAGAGGATAGTGGGCAACCGGGTAATATTCGACGGGGAAGTCTTCGTTAAGATAGTGTACGAAGCTGCCGTGCCTACACAGCCTGTGTTCGTGGTGGACCTTATCATACCCTTCTCAGACTCGGTTGTCATCGATGGTATTGAACCCGGGGCCAGGGTGATCGTTAGGGCAGAAGTGGAGGACGTCAGCGTCGAACTCATCAGGGCGCCTGGAGAGCCGGCCGCCAAGAAACTATCCGTAACCGTTATCGTACAGGTATTTGTCAAAGTGGTGAAGCAAACCGAACTTGATGTCGCGGTTGACGTTACAGGACCTCCCGGACTAATTGTCAAGAAAGAACTCCTCAAGGTACGCACGCTGTTTGCAGAGGTCGTGCGACAGATCATCGTACGTGACATTATAAACCTGGAGGAACTGGGCAAGCCGCCGTTCGTACAACTTGTTGATGCGATCGCAAGAGCGAGGATCGAGACATTCCGTGTACTCGCCAACAAGATCGTGTTTGAAGGTAGTGTGGAGGTAAAGATACTCTACGCCACGGTCACGCAGCAGGTAGTTGTAGTGGCGGTCACCATACCATTCAAGGACTTCATAGACGTGCCGGGAGCCCGCCCGGGGCAGGACGCTGAGCTTTCGGTAGTGGTCGAGCACGTGTCTGTGGTCGGCGAAGACAGGGACAGGGACGGCGACATCGAGACACTGATCATTTCGGTAGTGCTCAAGATCACTGCACGGGTATTTGAGAGACGGGAAGTACGCGTGGTCGTAGATGTGCGGGGCATAGCCGGGATAGAAGTTGACAAACAACTTGTCCGAGCGGAAGAGGTGCTCGGAGAAGGGTTTGCGCAAGTGGTGATACGGGAGATCCTGGATCCCAAGGTCGAGAATAAGCCATGCCCCATTCAGGTCATCGACTGCAGGGCATTCCCGCGGATCGTAAGGACCGAAGTCATACCAAATAAGGTGATCGTACACGGCACCGTTGAGCTGAAAGCAATCTATGAGGCCGTAGGGCAGACAGCCAATGTGTTGCGAGGCGACTTCACGTTCCAGACATTTGTGGATATACCCGGGGTGCAACCGGGGTCGACAGTCACCACGTTCGTCAGGGTCGTGGATGTGTCATGTCAGGTTCCTCCTGGTCTGGGTCCAGACCACCTTAAGTGCCCGCCTATCGAGGTCACTGCCATTTTGGAAGTGGTCGTACGTGCTGTGGAAGGTCGCCAGATCGAAGTGGTCCTGGACGTGTTCTGCCCGAAAGACAAGGCAGTCTGCGAGGGTATCATACTTGCCAACAGGGTGAACGTAAGAGCAGGTCCGAGCACCGCGTTCCCGGTAATTGCGCAGGTTAATGCGGGTGACAGGGTGACTGTGCTTGAGCAGGTAGGCGACTGGTTCAGAGTCAGATTGCGCGACATGGAACGCACCGAAGGGTTCATCTTCCGCCGGTTCGTAAAACACGTGGAGAAACCGCTCGGCTGATAACGCATATGAAACGGGGGCCGCCGCATTGCGGTCCCTTTCTCGTGTTTGCTGTGCAGGGATCAAACCCTGGCAAGCGAATTACTGTGAGGAAAGACGGCGAGCGCAAAGAAGGGGTACGGTGAGGGCAAGCAGCAGACTGGTGTACATAATGGTACTGGCAGGAGTGTTTTCGGTTTCCACTTCATCCGTATTCATCAGGATGGCAGACGCCCACGCTGCGGTGGTAGCGTTGTATCGCATGCTCTTTAGTGCCCTTTTCACGTCTTTGATTATGGTGCGTCTGTCCCAAGGAGAGATCAAGAAGCTGAGCCGCGAGGATACAGTGCTCGGGCTCCTTGGCGGTTTGTTCTTGGCGCTTCATTTCCTCACCTGGATCTTATCGCTGCAGTATACGACTATTGCGGCATCAACCACACTCGTATCACTTCACCCAGTATTTATCTTGTCATTCAATTACGTGGTGTACAGGGAAAGGTACACTCGCCTGGCGCTTGGCGGAGCTGCGGTAGCATTGATGGGTGCTGCGGTTATAGGCGTTGGGCACTACAGGGGAAACGCGCAGAGTTGCTCGGGCGATGTTCTTGCAATCCTGGGTGCCGTATTTATGGCAGCATACCTGCTGGTGGGTAGGAAGGTAAGGGCCCGCGTCTCAGTTTGGACCTATACCACTGGGGTTTATTCGGTCGCGGCTGTGGTAATGCTCATCGTTTCGCTCTCGATTGGCCTTCCGATTTTCGACTACCCTGCCCGGACTTTTGCCATTTTCGTAGCGCTGGCAGCGATTCCGACGCTTCTTGGACATACCGTGTTTAATTGGGCGCTAGGATTTGTCAGTCCCGCCTTTATTTCCGTTGCGGTGTTGGGTGAACCGGTGGGGGCCACCCTCCTTGGGCTGATCGTATTGGGTGAGGTACCGGCTGTGCGCGTCATTGTAGGAGGGGCGATGGTCGTGTGTGGTCTGGCACTGTTTGCCAGCCAGCCGGTGGTCACGGGACCGCAGTTGCGGGAGTACAACTTAAACGAATGAGCAAGGTCGAGCGATTGAAGCACTCACGACTTGGCACACATCTTAACTTTTCCTCCGGATATTCCGATATGTAGACTGAAGGCCACCGACCGGAGGTTAGCCATGTATACGTTGCCGCTTGACAGTAGAGTAATAGGTAAGAGACTGGGCAAGACAATATACTCTGATGACGGTAAAGTTCTGCTTCAAAAAGGCACTGTTATTACTGCGGGATACCTGTCAGCACTGCTCCGGAGAGGTTACAAACGGATCTATATAGAAAACGAAATTGTCCCTGACATTGAACCTAGTGATGTGATTCACGAGGAAACCAGGATCAAAGCGGCCCAATGCATCAACCGAACGCTCACCAGTATCGCGCAGGGCAAGCGCACCGACCTTGCGCAGGTGATGAGCGTGGTGGATGAGATCTTAGAAGAACTGGACGATTCATCCGAGATGGTGTTTGGGCTGTCTACACTTAGAGGCGTAGACGACTACACGTTCATGCACTGTGTGAACGTTTCCATCCTGGCTTTGATTTTAGGCGCAGGGCTTAAGTTAGATAAGAAGCGCCTTAAGAACCTGGGCGTGGGTGCAATACTTCATGATGTCGGTAAGACCAAAGTGGAGCGCTCCATACTCCTTAAACCGTCTCGCCTGTCCCCCGACGAATTCGCGTTGGTTAAACTGCACACAGTATACGGATATGACATATTGAACAACCACTTTGGAATGCCGATGGAAAGTTCTTGCGTAGCTCTGCAGCATCATGAAAGGTACAATGGAGGCGGGTACCCGGAAGGTATGGTAGGCGAAGCCATCCATCTCAACGGACGCATTACTGCGGTAGCTGATGTTTACGATGCGATGACAAGCGATCGAGTATACCGTGCTGCTATGCTGCCGCACAAGGCAATAGAGTTCATCCGTGATGGAGCGGGAGAAGAATTTGACCCAAAAGTCATCAAGGTACTGCTTGAGAGAATTGCCCCTTACCCAGCAGGGACTCTGGTCAGACTATCAACAGGCCAGGTGGGCGTTGTCATAAAGCAGGTTTCCAGACAACCACTTTATCCGCTTGTCCGAGTAGTTACCGATGATAAACTGGAACTTGTAGAACCCTATGACGTGACAACGGAGCCATCTTCAGGGGTGAGCATCGAAGCAGTGATGGACAGGTATCCCGAGAAAGTCGAACTGCAGATCCAGGCGAGGAACCTTCGTGGATCTCTGGCCAAAGGGGGCTAAATAAGGAGGCGGACGTGGGTGAAGGAATATGGAGTGAAACGGGTGCTCATGGGTCGTCTGAAGACCGGGGACGACCTTCTGCTGTCTCTTGAGACGGTGCTGAACGAGGCGCGAATCACGATGGGGTCGCTCACTCTTGTTGGTGCGTTGAGGTCGGCGACGGTAGGATACTATGATCAGAACAAGAGACAGTACCAGGAAATCAAGTATTCCAAACATCTTGAGATCCTCTCTGGGGTTGGAAATATCTCGCGCAAGGACGGCAAACTGATGGTCCACTGCCATGTAACTCTTGGGGACAGTGAGGGCAGGGCATTCGGGGGTCACCTTATGCCGGGTACAGAAGTATTCGCCTGTGAGTACACGGTTTTCGAGTTCGATGGACCAGTGCTTGAAAGAAGGTTTGACCACGAAACCGGTTTAGCTCTCTGGCAACTCAGCTGACAGGTAACATCCGCAGACTCCCCTGCGTAAGATCACTATTATCAGAGAATTGTGACTTAATCTCTTGGATAGAATCAATCAGGGGGGTGGCTGTCATCGAGTTCAGTAATAAGGGTGAGGACTTGCTTGTGGACACTGGCGATGATACCGAATACGTAGAAATACCTATGCTGTTTCATTGGTTGGGATTTGACGAGCAGAGAAGAAGAGCACAATATCTGCAAGAAGTTGCGTCAGAGGCTTTCTTGCACGAAGAGAAGGGAAAATAAACCCAGAGCAGGTTTAGACGGAGAAAACGAGTTGATCTATCAGGACGGGCCGCAAAGTGTTAACATAAGGCCCGTTCACATTTTTATTGGCCTGCTCAGCGCCTAAAACGTGGTTTGCCAGTACACAGCGGATTGGGATATTATTGACATACTTGGAATCTGATTCAAAAGGGGGAGGAAAAATGAAGCTGAAAAAGATTTTGCTGTTCACAACTTTAACGTACCTCTTGGTTTTGCTAATGATTCCAGTAACTGCAGGAGCCACTACCTACACGTATTACGGCTCTTCAAATCTAACCACAACTTACCGGTATACGTACTACATAAACGGCAGGCAGATCACTGTTATCCAGTATAACATACCCAGGACGACCCCAACCACACCGCAGCCCGCTCCACAACCTGCCCCTCAGCCGGCGCCGCAGCCTGCTCCTGCCCCCGCTCCGAGTCCTTCGCCGTCCGTGGGATTGACTGCTGAAGAACAACATATGCTGAACCTGGTGAACGGTGAACGGCAAAAGCAGGGTGTGAAACCGCTGCTGCCACACGCAGGTTTGACCGAACTGGCAAGAAAAAAGAGCCGGGATATGATCCAGAACAATTACTTCTCGCACATATCTCCCACTTACGGTTCACCGTTTGATATGATGAGGGCTGCAGGCATTAGCTACCGCACGGCTGGAGAGAATATCGCTGGCGCTTCAACAGTTGAAAGAGCGCACCTTGCGTTGATGAACAGCGACGGCCACAGGAGGAACATCCTAAACCCCGCCTACACTCACGTGGGTATAGGAATCATAAGGGGTGGAGCCTACGGCCTGATGATAACCCAGATGTTTATCGGCAACTAAGTATACGGAATAGACCTCCGCCAGGACGACCCTGACTTTAATCAGGGTCGTTTCCGTTTGCTTTTCTGCATTTCATGTCCTTTATGAGTACTGCTTTTGCCGACGTGGTGCAACTCCAGGGCCGGACGTAGTTAGGCAGATACACGAGATATCTGCGGTACAGTATCCGCGTTTAGCTGGAAAGAGTGAGACAAGGCATACCTTTTGTAAGTTAGACCAGTCCAGGAAGACGAGATTCCACGAACGTTCCGATGCACGCCACCGGTCTTGATGCAGAGCGTGAAGAGCCTGAAGTAATGAAGGAGCGCTGGCCTCAAGGGATCAGACTCCACGCAACGTCAGCATGTTATTGGTTTAAGTCAAGCGGGTTGCAAGCAGGAGTACAGTGCTCAAACAAAACCCAAAACAGGGGTGATGCTGATTGTATTGAAACCGCTGATTCCGAGCAGCCTCCGCCGTGCGGATAACCCTTCTTACAACATGTCTAAAAATAGTGTGACTTCGGTTCTAGTAATTCACAATGTTGGACACCGGTCCCCGTCTGTTCACTTCGGTGGATGCTCCTAAAGAAGGGTACTTTGAACGGTTCGCCTTTGGCCAATTTCAACTCATTTTTCTGGATCCACAAAACATGTAGTTACAGAGTAACATGTTTAACACTGCTACGTATACAAATTGTGCTTCTGTGCGAACTGCCCCTTGACTTCAAACCACTGTTATTGCCGGCATCAAAATACGCCTTGACGGTACTTCGGAATCCGATCCGCCTTCAAGACAGGAACTAGTGACTCCCCCAGTCACAGTTGGGTGACCAGGGTGCGATTGATCCCATTCAACTTCAACTATCCTTGCTTCATTGCTATGCGATCAGTGACTATACACGGGCTCGGGCAGGTGAGTGTCTGTCGGACATTGACAGATGTACTGTAAATGAGCACTAGCCATTCCAGTACATAAATCTAGACTCGATGGTAACTCAGTTAGCTCTCCGTCAGGTGATGACGGAATTGTACTGTATGATGGAAAGCGAAATTGAAGTGATGCCAAGCACTTACAAGCACTCAAATGAGGAAATGCGAGGAACGATAGGGCGAATTGGTGCTGCACGGGGTCTCGTAAAGAGCGTGACAATGTGCTTTCAGAGTGCAGGCTGGGGAAGGCTGTCAGGGAGCGTGCAGCATCACGCAGAGGCATTAGAGAACCTATTGCTTCCAGTCGGCGTTGATGCCGGACGGCTTGCTCACAAAGAGGCTATCGCCAATATGCGGGTCTGGCGGGGCAAGCGGCTGACGGCCTAGTCTGCTCCCCGGGTTCCAAGGAAACCGGACAAGAGGAGGTGGTGGTTATACATTGAGACAACACGAAAGGGGTGATAAACGGGAGCAGTGTGAACGAAAACTGGCGCCATACTGAATTTTCTAGAAAAGGGGGCCTGAACATGATTACAGGATTGACTGGCAGAAGAGTACTTGCCTGCGTTCTGATCAGTACCATGCTCCTTGGACTGCTGCCTCTGGGATCGCAGGCAACCCCGCTCAGTGACATCAATGGCCATTGGGCTGAGCAGCAGGTGAAGAGCTGGCTGGAGCGAGAATGGGTGAGTGGCTATCCTGACACTACCTTTCGTCCGAATGTACCGGTGACTAGGGCTGAATTTGTCACCCTGATCAACCGGGCGTTTGTAATGCCCGAGACAGCCGGATCTCCAGGCTTCCTGGACGTACACGAGAGCGATTGGTACTACGATGCAATCGCCGCAGCTGCTGGCGCCGGTATCCTGAGAGGATACTCCGATGGCACGTTCCGTCCTAATGCGGCCATTAGTAGGCAGGAAGTGGCGGTGGTGATTTCCCGACTGCTTGCCCTGGATGCGTCCGTGGATGGGATACCCTTTGCGGACAGGGACAGGATCGCTTCCTGGGCGCAAAGTGCAGTCTCTACTGTATTCCGGGCGGGTGTGATGGGAGGCTATCCCGAGCGCACTTTCCAGCCTGAAAGCCCAATCACCAGGGCCGAAGCCGTGGTAACTCTGGATAGAGCCCTAGATCTCAAGTATAACGTCTTTGACCGACCTGGTACCTATGGACCAACGACAGGTACTAGAACCGTCGGACATGTCGTGGTAAGCTCAGACGGTGTGGTTCTGAGAAACATGATTATCCTCGGAAATCTGATCCTGGATGAAAGTATCGGCGATGGTCAGGTCACCTTGAAGAACGTAGTAGTGAACGGGGAGACCGTGGTGAAAGGAGGCGGTCCTTCCAGTGTCACTTTCGAAGACTGCGATCTTGCTAGCGTCACAGTGAGCAAGGAGGGCGTCAGGGTCGTCGCTTCGGGTAAGACAGTGGTTCGATTAGTAAGACTCGAATCCGGTGCAACCCTGGTATGCGTTACCACTGAAGCTGCAGGCCTTCAGTCCGTGGTGCTTCTTGAAACCATTCCTGCAGGGGCCAAGATAACCCTTTACGGAGAATTCGAGGAAGTGACCGTGGAAGCAGCAGACGTGGAGATTAGGATTGCTCAAGGTACTGTTGAGACACTCAACCTAAACGCGGGTGTTCGAGTAACCGGTGAAGGGTCGATCATTACAGCAAATATCAACGCTGACGGTGTCGTCATTCAGCAAGAGCCCCGAACCGTCAATTTGGCTGAGGGAATAACTGCGCAGGTAGGTAGTTCCACACCTTCACCTTCACCTGCAGTCGCTCCGATACCGACGGTTAGCATGAATACGCTTGAGAACATTTCCATTGCGGTCGGTGAGCAAAGAGAAGTCAAAGTGATAACCAACGCCTCTACCGTTTCGGCCTCATCGGGCGATGAAGGCGTTGCCACTGTATCTGTAACCAACAACATCATAACCGTTACCGGAGTTGCATCAGGGAGTGCCGTGATTTCTGTAACCGGTACTCGAAGTGGTTATTACCCGCGAACTATGGCCTTCACGGTGATAGTTGTGGAGGCACCCGAGTATCATGTATATGGCCTTGGGATAGAGCACGCAGACCGTTACGTAGCCCATGATCTGCTTGTAAATCCGACGGATGAAGACTTCGAGGGGATGCAGCCTGCCAGGGTGAGCATCGTGGTAGTGGAA
>DYEP01000231.1 GCA_020725675.1 Symbiobacterium sp.
TCTGAAGCGCCTTGTGGCATCTTCGGGTGCGCAGGGGCTCGTGTATTTCGCCCCCAAGTTCTGCGACCTGGCTTACTATGATTTTGCCGAGCTGAAGCAGGCTCTCGGGGAGACAGGTAACCTCCCAATGATTCTCATTGAAGGAGAATACGGGTCGGGCAGAGCCGGACAGACCCTGACCCGTGCGATAGCGTTTAAGGAAATGCTCGAAGGAAGGTCGTCCTTTGGTGAAATCGGTTGACATCCCTGGGCACTCCAAACGAGTTCTGAGGTCCAGGATGCTCTTGCGGCAAAAGTGGGCGTACGCTGCTGCCTCTGCTGCATTGCCGTTTCTGTCTAGGTTGGGCTGGAAGGAATACCAGGTGGCAGCCGTCAGATGTTTCATGCAGGACTTTGCCGAGGCATACCTGGAAAGGAAACCGTGCATCTTCACGAGTGCGTTCGTCCCGACGGAGCTGGTCTATGGCCTCGGCGCGGTTCCCTTTTTGCCCGAAGCTGCAGGGGGCCTCGCAGCGAGTTTCGGTCTTGCCGAGGCGAGTCTTTCTGCATGTGAGTCTCTTTGGTACTCACCCGACCTCTGCAGCTTTCACAGGTCAGGGCTTGGCGCCTTCGCGCTCGGTCTTGCACCGAAACCATCTGCCGTTATCGTCTCCTCTCACCTCTGTGATGGAGGGAAGCGGACGCTCTTCGATATCAGCCGGCGTGCGAATTGCCCTTTTCACATACTGGACGTCCCGTATGTGTATTCAGATGGGGCTGCCAGGTGGCTCGCAGGCCAGATTGAGTCCGTGGCGACAGCCCTGGTGAAAGAGGTCCCCGGGACCTCACTGCGGAACATGACGCGTGCAATCGAAAACTCCAATGATGCTCTCACCGAGTATCTGAGTGTTTGCAGGCTTCGACGCAACGTGCCCGCCCCCTGGAGGGGGTCGGAAGCATTGAACTACGTAGTGTTGTTTTTGTGGTCATGGGGCAGCCCCTGGCTTCCCGCGTTCTATAGGTGTCTTCGAAACTATCTCCAAGCCGTCGTAGGTGCGAAGAAGTTCCCCGTGCCTGAAGAGCGATGCCGGTTGCTGTGGCTCAACCTGAGACCTTATTATGAGACCAGGGTATTCAGGTACCTAGAGGACGAA
>DYEP01000232.1 GCA_020725675.1 Symbiobacterium sp.
CGGAAGGGGAAAGTATGCTGGGTCATCGAAGAGATGCAACCCAACAGCATAGCACCGCTCATCCGGCAGAGCGTTGCTGTGCTCGAACTGCCAGCGGGCATTATCCGTAACACCGGGACTGCAGTCGGGGATAGCCTCACCACTAGATAGTAATTTCTGAAGACAAACTTTGATTCCTTCCGGAAACAGGGGCAGGGACTCAAACGCACCTCGTTGAGAACGAAAAGAGACGGCAGTGAGCCGTCTTATCGGTATCTTGGTCACCTGTTTTCACGGTCAGGTCCTTACCTTTCCAGACCTCCTGTCAAGCCATCCCAGTGAATATGCCGTCACCAACCCCCATAGCAGGCCGCCTACATGGTTGGAAATGGTCGTACCTACCGGGATGAACTCAAGAAACTGTACACCGAACATAACTGGGATGGACGAGAAGATGAATCCGATGACTAGGCCAAATATGACTCCCTTTACAAGCAGGCCTCTTGATGTGGTCACGTCTCTGATGAACAATGCAAACACAACTCCAAGCGCACCCGACAGCACCAAGTGAATAAACAGCGCGTATCCAATTTCAAGCGTGTTCCTCGGAAGGCGGCCAAAGAGGAAGACTCCGCTCCAATCAAGGAATCTTCGGGTTGAAAAGTTAAGCAGTCCGTGTGCGATAAAGCTCCACAGGTTCATCACGATCCCACCCGTAAGACCTGCTGCAAAACCCCGAAAGAATCTGTCCATCCTCATCCCCCTATCAGGGGTTATGGTTTCCACGCTCTGCTTTTGGCATACTCCTCATGTGTGTTGGGCGGGGCGCTACTGCACCCCGCCGCCACCTGTCCTCTGAGTCAGGCTGCGTTCCGCTTCCTCGATGGCCAATTTCACCAGGTTGCCGCACTCTCGCGAAGGCACACTTCCCCAGCCTTCCCGCGCCACAGTATCGGCCACACCCAGTCTTCCGGCAAGCTTCATTTTGAGCTCTTCGGACATAATCTTGGCCAAAGAGTCTTCACCCCCCTTCGAACCAGGTGGCAAAGTTATTATCCCTCAGCGCGCACTTTTTCAACTACTCAAAGCAGGCAATGCACCGAGCGGTCAATCGGTCTGCCTTTTTTGCTGACTGGTCAGGCAGTGGCAGAGCCCCTCCTGCACCCAGCATCTACCACCATGATCCGGACGCCATCTCATCAGTCGCAGCCGGTGCGAAACGCCCTGGGCTGGGTGCCCCGAAGGGTCCAAGTCGGCTACGGTCCCCGACACGAGTGGCAGATGAGAAACCGCACCAAGATAGCTTTTGCATCGAGTGCAGAGATAACTTAACGAGTCGCGTGTCAGACCCTCGAGAAACCACCTCACGCAACCTGAAGGAATTTATTACCAAGCATAGAAAAATACAGGTTGTACAGATCGAGCCGTGTCGGAAGTGGGGCGGCTGGCAGTGGCGCACCGAAGCAGGTTAGCGCTCAGGTGGGAGCCTTCGGGCGACAACACTGCCCTGCTGTTTGAAAGCGGTGTGGAGCTGAAACAGGACGATAGTCTTATGCTGCCCAACGAAGCTTCTTTCGCATAAGACTTCCGATGCTCATTTCCCGCTTTCTGGTCAGACTGCCGGCCTTTTGGAGAGCGTGGTCTGTGGTCGCTGATAGAAGTCCACAACAAGAATGAAACAGATAGGGGGAAACAGCGTGGGAAGGGTGATTAGTTCTGGCAGCACCGGCACTGTCGCAAAGCATGGAGGTGAGGAGTTAAGATGCATATGTAACAAGCTCCTGTGTGTTATAAAAGGAGATACAATCGAGATAAAGTGCAATAAGTGCAAAAGGCTTGTTACCATCTACACTCAGGGCGTAAAAGACGTCCGCTTCTCCTGACGCTGCTTGCCAGGCAACAGGTGGCCGGGCCCGAGGTTGCAGGGTTTAAAACACCGGGGCTGGCATGCAAGGCAACGAAACGCTAAGACCAC
>DYEP01000233.1 GCA_020725675.1 Symbiobacterium sp.
GAAGGTATGATCTCCAGAACACCAACGCCGTCAGGCCTTGAGTTTTCACAGAAACAGGGGTTAAACACGGCTGACCTTTCCTTTCTTCCTTAGAAATGCTCAGAGCCGAGATTCCTGCCTCATCGATCTCAAGCGGGAGACTGCATGAGCAGCTTCGCGTGAGAGCAGCCTCCACAGGTATGCATGACAAGTCCCGCCGGAACGATATTCCTTCACCAAGAGTGTATCTTTTGCCGCTTGTTCCAGGTTCCAGGCAACCCGATAAGAACCCGCTTCCGCATCCCTCCTTGGTAAGGAGTCACCGATCTCAATTTATCATGCGACTCCGTCACTAAGTGGCAGACCAAACAAAAACGGCCTGTGCGTCTTTCCCCTCCGCGCATGAGTTTAGGCGGGACCCGCCTCCACCGCCATGCCCCTTCTGCAGGCAATCGTGCTTATATGTCACACTCTCCCAAAAGAGAAGGTTTCCCGGAGGTGCAAACGGATGTATGCGGTACGAGAAAGGTGAGTCCGCACCTTCGAAGACACTGTTTCAGCTCTTGCTTCAGGGTTTCAAGAGAGTAACTGCTTTATGGCACTGGTTTCCAAAGCCAGTCGCCCTCACCCATATTCTGATAAATAAGCTCCGATGAGAGCTGTAACAGCAGTCAACTTGAGCCTTGCCGCTTGTATCTTGAATGGGAATCCCAGTCTTGTTTACATAAAATGGGCAAGCCTGATGCAAGACCGGCTGTTCATGCAGAGTATCCGAGACTTCCTGCAGAAACGGTTAAGACTCAAGATCAACGAATCAAAGAGCAGCGTGGACAGTCCGTGGAAGCTGAAGTACCTGGGATTCAGCATGTACAAGAACAAGGACAAGGTCCTTATCCGCCTGGCTCCGCAGACCATCGAGCGGGCAAAGAACAAGATCCGGGAATTTACCTCCCGGGACAAACCCGTAACCATGGCCGACCGGATTCGGCGCATCAACGCCTACCTGGGCGGGTGGGTGGGATACTTTGCCTTGGCTGAAACTGCTAGCGTATTTCAGAGCCTTGAAGAGTGGCTGAGACGCCGCCTTCGCATGTGCCTCTGGAAACAGTGGAAGCGGGTTCGGACGCGCTACCGCGAACTCCGCGCACTGGGTCTACCAGAATGGGTTGTCCACCAGTTTGCGAATGCCAGCAAAGGACCCTGGCGCATGGCCCATGGGCCAATGAACAGAGCCCTGGGCATCGCCTACTGGGAAGCCCAGGGCCTCATGAGCTTAACCGCACGTTACCAAAGCATTCGTCAAGCTTGGTGAACC
>DYEP01000234.1 GCA_020725675.1 Symbiobacterium sp.
GCACTCCAGGATCTGAGCGCCAGAACAGCAGGTGCGATAAAGGGCTCTCCTGCGGAACGGGCTGGGCTCGTCCGGAACGACATCATAGAGCAGGTGAACGATGAAGTGGTGAAGAGTCGTGCCCATGCATACCACCTACTGTTTGACGCAGGATACCCGGAAGTCACATACATAAGAGATGGTGGACGCCGTCGGGTAACGCTCCAAAAGAAGCCGGGGTGCTCCTCGGGCCTGGTGTTTGAATACGACGCGAGCGTTGAAGTGATCTCCAGGGTGAAAAAGGCTATGAAAAAGCGGGGGCTGCAAGAGGTGACCGTGGGCTGCTCCGTCCTGGCATATGAGTGCATGCGGCTTCTTCTGGAGGGCGTGCGCGGAGTGACAGTGCGACCGGTGGCCAACAGGTTTTTCGGAGGCAACATCGGATGCGCAGGTCTTTTAACGTTCCAGGACATACTTTCAGAGATAAGACCCGGAGAATACATGGTAGTAGACGGCCGTTTCGTAGACATTAACAGGGAGGACCTCACAGGGCGCACCAAACCCGACTGTGTGCGTGACCGTCTGATACTGCTATGAAAGGAGACACGCTGTTGGAGACAAAGGAGTTTCTCTTAGAGATCGTCTCGATGAACGGTGTTTCCGGTTTTGAGCAACCGGTACAAGACGCAGTGGAGAAACATTGCTCGCATTTGGTGGACGAAACCCGGCGGGATGCCCTAGGCAACCTGATCATGCTGAAAAAAGGGTGCGGTCAAGACCGTCCTCGGGTAATGCTTGCTGCGCACGTTGACGAAATCGGTCTTATGGTTACGCGAATCGATGAGCGGGGTTTTATCAACTTTACTGCGGTAGGAGGCGTGGATCAGCGCACTTTGCCTGGCCAGGAAGTGGTCATTCACGGCATGGCGGATGTTTTGGGGGTAATAGGCCAGAAGCCGCCACACCTCATGAGCCCTAAAGAAAGAGAAAAGACCGTTCCTATGCATGAGCTTTACATAGACACTGGCCTTTCGGCTGAGCGGCTGAAGGGACGGGTGAACCCCGGAGACCCCATCACATTAAGACGCAAGCCCACAGAGATGCAGGGAATGATAACAGGCAAAGCTATGGACGACAGGGCAGGTACTGCGGTGCTGTTTGAAACGCTGAAGGAGCTTCGACGCATGAAACACTGGGTGGATGTATATGCGGTATCCACCACCCAGGAAGAGGTTTCGCTCGGAGGCGCCATAACCAGTACCTACGGTATAATGCCTGACCTGGGTATTGCAGTTGATGTGACGCACGGGGATATGCAGGGTGTGCCGGAGCACAAGACCTACGCGCTTGACAAGGGGCCTGTCATTACCCAGGGAGGAAACATTCACCCTGCAATTTACCAAGCGCTTTTGAAAGTGGCGCAGGACCGCTCCCTTCCTTACCAAACAGAGGTAGCGCCAGGACCTACGGGAACGGATGCCTGGGCAATGCAGATATCGCGGGCAGGTGTACCCACCGGGTTGGTGTCCATACCTCTCCGATATATGCATACTTCGGTGGAGACACTGGCGCTCAAAGACGTAATTAACGCAGGGAGGCTCCTCGCCTACTTTGTGGCGAGCATCGATAAGGACTTCATGGAGGGATTGAAGTGGTCCTGAAGAAACTCACAGAGGCATCCGGCATACCGGGTCAGGAAAAGGAGGTAAGGGACATACTGAAAGCCGAGATCGACGGCCTCGTGGACAGGTACTGGGTGGACCCTTTGGGGAACCTGCTGGCCGTCAGAGGTGACAGGGGGCCGCGTGTGATGCTTGCAGCGCACATGGATGAAGTCGGTCTCATCGTAACGCACATCGATCAAAAGGGCGGGCTCAGGTTTTCGAAAGTGGGGGGTATAGAAGACCAGGTGCTCGTTTCAAAACGGGTCCTTGTGGGAAAAGACCGGCTGCCCGGGGTGATCGGGGCCAAACCCGTGCATCTGCAGAACCACGGTGAAAGGGAGCACCCCATAAGGAGCGATGACATGTACGTGGACATAGGTGCAAAAAGCAAAGAAGAGGCGGAAAGGCTCGCCCCTCCCGGTACAGCCATGGTATTCGATACATGCTATGAAGTGCTGGATGAGCGTATCGTGAAGGCGAAGGCGCTGGATGACAGGGCGGGCTGTGCCGCGCTGCTTGAGGTACTCAAAGAAGAATACGATCTCACGCTATGCGTCGCTTTTACCGTGCAGGAAGAGCTAGGGCTCAGGGGCGCTGGTGTCGCAGCATATGCCCTAATGCCTGACATGGCTGTAGTGCTGGAGGGTACCACATGTGCCGATACGCCGGGTGCGGAGGAAAACGAGTGGTCAAGTCAGCTAGGCAAAGGTGCTGTGCTCAGCTACATGGACAGGGCGTCGGTGTCTAATCGACGAATGGTAGAAGAGATGACCAGACTGGGTAGAGAGCAGGGCATACATTACCAGTTTAAGCGAACTACTGCGGGCGGGAATGATGCGGGGCGGATACATCTTGCGCGCGAAGGCGTGGCTACTGCTTCGGTATCCATTCC
Source organism: Symbiobacterium sp. (assembly GCA_020725675.1). Taxonomy (GTDB): domain Bacteria; phylum Bacillota; class Sulfobacillia; order DUSP01; family DYEP01; genus DYEP01. Next base: position 2,536 of record DYEP01000234.1, read on the forward strand.
TTGCCGGTACATCCACTCCCCCGTATCGGTGATGTCTCTTGACGACTCAGACAGCGTAGTGTCACTGGTCAAGGCTTTTCTAAAGAGCGTGGAAGGAGGATTCTTGCCCAATGATTGACCTGTTGCACAGACTTGCCACATCTCACGGCCCGTCGGGGGATGAGGGGATAATACGCGACGTGATTTCCCAGGAAATATCGAAATATGTCGATGAAGTACGCACTGATGCGCTGGGGAACCTCATAGCTACGAAGCGGGGCTCAGGCGGGCGGAGCGTAATGCTTGCTGCTCACATGGACGAGATCGGTTGCATCATCACGTTCATCGACGAAAAGGGCTACCTCAGGTTTTCCACGGTAGGGGGCCTGCCGGTACACTATCTTCTCGCAAGACCTGTCCGGTTCAAAAGTGGGCTGTTGGGATCTGTGGGTATAGAGAGAATCGAACATATCAAAGAACTCGCCGTGGAGAAGATGTTCATTGACATAGGGGCAGGAAACAGGCAGGAGGCGGAGAAGCATGTTTGTGTGGGTGATCTTGCAACATATTCTCCTGTTTTCCACAACCAGGGCACCAGGGTGATCTCCAAGGC
>DYEP01000037.1 GCA_020725675.1 Symbiobacterium sp.
CTTGGCTTGGCAGGATCTGGTTCCAGTTTCTTGCGAAGGTTGGAGATGTAGTTTCTCAGGTACTGGAATTCATCCCGGTATTCTATTCCCCAAATTTTCGTCAGGAGTTCCTCGTGCAACAATACCTTTCCAGCATTTGTGGCAAGCTGTTGCAGCACATTATACTCGGTCGGGGTCAAGTGCACTTCGCGGTCTTTCATGTACACACGCCGGCGCAGGTAATCGATCTTCAGTTCCCCCACGCTGAATGCGGTGGACCCTCCGGCAGACCTTGCTGCAGTGTTTCTGCTTAAGATCGCTTTCACCCTGGCACGAAGTTCAGGATAGCTGAAAGGCTTGGTAACGTAATCGTCTGCTCCGCATTCAAACCCTTCGAGTTTCTCTGACTCCCGGGACCGGGCAGTCAACATGATCACCGGTACATCCGAGAAACTCCTCAAGGTCCTGCAGACCCAGTAGCCGTCCTCTGAACCCGAAAGCATGATATCCAGTATGACCAGGTCAGGCATGTTGTCGCGTATGAGTTCAAGCGCTGTTTTGGCTTCGCTTGCAACAAGTACGCGATACCCATCAGCTTCAAAACTCATCTTCAGAAGCCTCATCAGCTTGGGTTCGTCTTCAACTACAAGTATTGTGGCGTTAGCTGGCATCGCTATCTTCCTCCGTATCATTCAGATCACGAGGAGGTAGGCTGAAGTAAAACGTGGTACCCTTGCCCACTGTACTCTCGGCCCAAATGTGCCCGCCGTGTGCCTCGATGATTCTGCGCACGATGGGTAGGCCAAGACCCGTACCCTTTATATGTTTTGACTCCTCGCTTTTTATCCTGTAAAACCTATCAAACAAGCGGTTTAGGTGTTCCGGGGCAATGCCGTATCCTTGATCTGCCACCGAAATGAGGGTGTCCCCTTGGGCCGGCCTGGCCCGGATCACCACCAGGCTTCCTTCCGGAGAGTACTTGACTGCGTTATCTATAAGGTTCCTGAACACTTGCTCAAGCCTTACCGGATCTGCCCATACCTGTTGCAAACCAGGCGGGAAATCCAGCAAAAAACGATGTCCCCGCGTAAGAAAGGAGCGGTCACGAAGAATCTTCTTAAGCAGGGCAGTCACCAAGACCGGCTCTTTGTATATCCTAAAAGCCTCATCCTCAGTGGTACAATCCAACAGGCTGGCTATTAACCTCTCTATGTGGTCACATTCCTCAAGAATGATGCTGAAAAACTCCTGGCGTTGCTTTGTATCCAGTTCGTGCTCCTGGCTCATCAGCAATGCAGCATAACCTTTGATGCACGAAAGTGGTGTGCGCAGGTCGTGCGACAGGATACCTAAGACGTCTGTCAGCACTCTTTCTTCCCTCATCTCCTGAAGTAGTTCCTCAATTTTGAGGCGCCGCGACAACAGCCGGGATAGTTCGTTCAAGATAGTGACTATTCTTTCAGCGTGCTGAGCAGTAAAAGGCGCTATCTTCACCATTAGGCACCCCATGCAGAGAGGAATGACCACGAACGCATCGGAACCATTGAGCATCAGGGAAGGGCGATCGCGCGCGGGTTCGGGAACGGTAACGGCGTCCCAGTCAACTGCTGGTCCGAAAGTTGATTCACTGAATCGTTGGCTGCCATCTTGGACCCTGATACTGAGCGATTCAACTGGTATATACTCACATACTACTTTAAAGAACAAATCCAACGCCTTACTGATATCAGGTTCCATGAGCCCGGCAGCAGCATCGAGCAACAGGTTGTTATAGGTCTTGTCCACGGGAAGGTTCCTTTCTTTGCGTTACCGATTTCACTTACAATGATTTTGATTAGACAACGGACCTCAATCTTCCTTGTGCCATCCAGTGGTGAGTATTGTCAATGATACAAATCTTGTTACCTTTAATTCTAGACTGCGAAAGTAGCGGGCGTCGGCGAACTGAACAAATGCTGTGAACGCGCAGCTCGCCTGTGGCCCTTTCGTTGTTTATCCCGGGAGGCAAAAAGGAATCAATGCGGATTGCTCGTGGACCTCAACGTGGTATCGTGGCAGTAGCATCAGGCACTCATACCCCTCCCTGCTGTAAAGTTCACAGAACCTGGTTGGCGGGGCCCCAAAATCAAGTCTGTCAGGGTGAGCCTCCGGACTCACAGGAGTTCCCTCATCTCTTCACGAAACTCCCCGGGATCTCCTGGCGTGTGCGTGCCCATAACCAGCTTCACTTTCGGATATACATCCCGGATGAGCTTCAGGTACTTTCGCTCGAACGGACACAGCGCGGTCATGCACTAGGAAAAGTGAATCGGGTCTACGCCGAAGTCCGCGAAAGACCCGACCCTGGCGCTGACCGCCGGGCAGCCGGCACAGTCAATGATGCCGATGAGTTCAAGGGGCTAATCAGCCGGGTATTTTCTGAAGAAGCCTTTGCGCTTCCGTAGATCCGCAAGGTCCACAACTGAGGCTCAGTCCAGGTCCTAAGTACTGTCAAAGCAGGTGATTATACCCATTCTTGTCCGCACAGTCTTCGCTCAACGCTGAGAAGACCGCTGACTTCAACCGACGTGAAACTCCGCTCCGTCTTCGGCCACAGTAAACTCGGCTTCATCAAGCCGCTCCAGCATCTCCGGGCCCAGATGAGTAAGGATGATCCTTGAAGCCCCAAGCTCGTGCTTCCGGGAGGAAATGGTCGCATGGCTAAGGTGGTTCTTGAGTTCCCGATCAAAGGTATACGCTTCTGCGATGAGTAGATCTGCCCCCCGGGATGCCTCAATGAGGATGTCTGTCCAGGCGGTATCACCTGTATACACGATGACCTTCCTCTCCACCATCACCCGCAGAGCGAGGGCGGGAGCGCCGCTTGGATGCAGCACCTCGAAGGGAGTAACTGCAACCGTGCCCACCTCAGTGGTGCGGCCCGGTGTAAGCTCAATGACCTCCAGCGGAAATGCGCGCTCCACCCTGGAGGAGCCCGGGAAGAGCACTTCCATAGCCGCCTCCAGGCGCGCAGCAGTACCGGCAGGACCGGCCACCACCAGCGGGTGCCGCCTGTTGCTGACGAGCTGGGCATTCAGGATGAAAAAGGGCAGGCCGCCGAAGTGATCTCCGTGCAGGTGCGATAGGAATACTGCAGTAATGCCGTTGGGATCCACGTCCAAACCGCGCATGGAGACAAGAGCGGTACACCCGCAATCCAGCAGAAAGCGACCTGCCGTATGCTCTACCATGATACAAGCGTTCATCCTCCGCCCGCTGCCGAAGGCATCGCCGCTGCCCAGGAATCTGATGTTTACTCGAGGCTCACTGTTCACTATCCAATCCCCTCTTCCGGCTGTTTGGTGATTCACAGCGCATCCGCCGCGCTCCGAATCAGCTCCCAGGCCTCCCTGACGTGATTTTCAGTTGTAGTACGCTGGCCGACCGCCATACGGATGGCGTACTGCCCCTTCAGCGAGGTATGGGTCAAAAAGACCCTCCCAGAAGAGTTCACCCGGTCAAGCAGGGTCTGGTTGAGCCGGGCTCTTTCTTCTTCAGAAATGCCAGGCCGCTCCAGGCGGAAGCAGACCAGGCTAAACTCCACCGGGGCCAGCACTTTAAAGCGTTGGTCCTCCTCCACCCACCCCTTGAAGAGCTGGGCGAGCCGCAAGTGTTCCCGGATCATCGCCCGGAGCCCCTCCACCCCATACGTACGGATCACGAACCAAAGCTTGAGCGCCCGGAAGCGCCTGCCCAGCTGGATGCCCCAGTCCCGGTAGTTGTGAACCACGGCGTCCTGTCCGGTCTTTAGGTACTCTGGGTGGATCTCAAATGTGCGGACGAGTAGCCCCGGGTCTTTTACGAAATATGCCGAGCAGTCGAAATTGGTGAGGAGCCACTTGTGGGGGTTCATGACGAACGAGTTCATCATCTCTGCCCCGCGCAGCATCCCTCGTTTCTCCGGAAGCAGCGCGGCACTCCCTGCAAATGCGGCATCCACGTGGAGCCAAAGCCCGTGCCGCTGGCAGATCTCCCCGATGGGCTCCAGGGGGTCAACTGCGGTCGAAGACGTGGTGCCCAGGGTGGCCACGACACAAGCCGGCCGTAGTCCTACTGATTTGTCTTGCAAGATCGCGCGTTCTAGTGCCTCAGGCAGCATGGCGAAATCATTTCCTGTAGCGATCCGCCTTAAGTTGTCGCTTCCGTAACCTGCGATCTTCACCGCCTTATCTATACTCGAGTGAGTCTCAGACGAAGCGTAAACCACCAGCGGCTGGCGTGCCCCCACACGGTTGGACGAAAAGCCGGTGGCCGCCTCCCTGGCGGTAATAAGAGCGCACAGCGTAGCGGTAGAGGCCGTATCTTGAATCACCCCAGCCATTCCCGCAGGGAGCCCGAGCATCTGGCGGAGCCATTCCATGACCACCTCTTCCAGCTCAGCCGCCGCAGGAGAGGTGGCCCAGATCATGCACTGGGCACCAAGGCCGGCAGTGAGCAGCTCTGCAAGTACCGAGGGTGGGCTGTTGTTGGCAGGGAAATAGGCGAACCACCCGGGGTGCTGCCAGTGGCTAATGCCCGGTAGAATCACCTCTTTAAAGTCGGAGAAGATGCGTTCCATCGGCTCCGCCTCTTCAGGGGGCACTGTTGGTAGTTGAGCCTTGATCTCCCCTGGACTTACGGGGGAACGTACCGGGTAGCGACTGACATTGTCGAAGTAGTCAGCCACCCAGTCCACAAACTCGTGCCCGAATCGGCGGAAAGTCTCTTTGTCCATGGCACCCATTACCTCCTCAAAGACAGTCCTCTTTTGAGGCATGCCCACTGCGGCGTTTATTGTGCTTCCATTTTTGTACGCATGCGGCTGCAACCGGAAAAAGTTGTCTGAATCTCACAGTCTGGAGGCCTTCATTCTTTGCTCAAACCCTTCACCTAAGCCGGTGGCTGACGGACTCAAGTGTGGTGATAGCTTCCTGTTCCACCCTGATGCCCTTATCCAGCATGAGCCGGATGAGTCCGTGAAAACGTGCGTACGAAGGATCATCAAGCAGAGCAGCCATCTTCATCCCATAGTCCTCCGGGAACGGCTGTCCAAGGTGTAGGTGGGAAAGGTAGTCGCGCTCATCCATGTACAGAGGCTCAAATGGAATACCGGTCTTTTCGCAAAGGTCACGCCAGATCCGAAACCCCCCAAGGTCCATATCTCCCCAGTGGTAAAATGGAACGCCGCTTGAGCTCGCCCTCAGGTACGCGTGGATCTTCCGTAGCAGCTCACCACACGCCCGGTTGTGGTAGCCGCCGATGTACACTGTCAGGTGGTCAGCCGGCCCCTGGCGCAGGTAGTGGTAATATGAGGTCTTGTTCTCCACCGTGACCACAGCGGAAGCTGTGCAACTCACCACCTCGATCTGATACACCATCTCCGCAGCCAGCCCGAGGTCCGGGTAGAAACACGAAAGGTTCACCCTCCCCCGCGGCGTCGCGAAGACCAAAGGGCCTGCTATCTGGATGTAGGTAGGGTTATCCACGATGCCTCTCTCGGCCATCAGCGCATCGCCGGTGGTATCATCCTCGCCGGCGAGGCAATATCTTCTGACTATCTGCAGGATCGGTTTTTCAAGTTCACCCCAGCGCTTGGAGTCGCCGTAAAGCTGCACGCTCAGGCTCCTCTTGGTGACCTCACGTTCGCGCGGCTCGAAAAAGGCGTGCAGGCCGCGCAATAGGTCCTCTATCATCTCAGGCTGGTCCGCCCGTAGGAGTAATGGCAGCGGCTCCATGTTATCAAGCCGGCTGGACATTTCCTGATAAAAGGCTCGCAATTCCGGGGGCGCTTTCTGGCGCCACTGGTTCAGCAGCATCTTGAGCCGTGTGTATGTCTCTCTCTTCGGCCTGCGACCCAGTGCAGCATATATTCCGGGGATCGCGTCCTCCACCAGGATCAGACGGCGCAGGGTGTGACCCCGGTCGAACCGTTCCCACTCCAGCGCAATCCACCCGCGACGTTCGAGCAGCTCCATCTCCTGGTTGAGCATGCGGCGGTAGCTGCTATCGCTTACATGGAAATAATCGGGAAACTGGCGCGCGTCTACCCTGAGCATGGCGCGCCTTATGCTGCCGGCAGTATCGCCGTGATCCTTTCGTTTCTCATGTTTGTCAAGGAGGCGGTTGAGCACCTCTCTTTGCAGCGGGCTCAATTCCATGTTGTCAAGTCCTTCCTGCTGACCCGTTCGATGTAGCTGTGGAATCCATCTTTCATAACGATCAGGCTGGTGTTTACGTGTGGGGCAATCAGCTGGATTCGCCCTGTGGGAGCCACGATGATGGCCTGAAAGTCAAGATTCTTCATAAAGCAGATCGCTTCCTCGATCCGGTCCGCGTCCATACGGTTGAAGGCCTCGTCGAATACAACCAGACGAAGGCTGTCCTTGTTGCGGTAAAGCTGGTAGGCCCTGTAGAAAGAGGCCAGTATGGCGACATAGAAAGGCACTTGGGTTTCGCCACCGGATTTGTCACGGGCCACTTTGGAAAAATAGCTCTTATTACCGCGGTCGTCAGTAATGACTATCTCAAAATCCAGGAAAGAGCGGTAATCCGTCAGAACGTGCATCGTCTCGCTGAACTCATTCTCGCTTCGGGTAATCTCGGCGAAAAGTTCCTGGATGGCCTCGCCGTGCTTTTGCAAAAAAGCATCTCTGAAGATCGAGCCCCGGTAGACTTCGGTGTCCATAATCATGTCGTAAAAGCGTCGCGTTTCGCTCTTTGCGCTCAGGCTGAAGGTATAGGAGTCGGTACCGAACCGCATGTCTTTCAGCGCCCGGTTCAATTCTTTGATTTCCAGATGGGCATCCTGGATATACTCGCCTATCTTGGCAACGAAGTGTTCCTGGAAACTTTTCTCCGCCTGCTCTCTGGCTTCTTTCGCCCTTGCCTCGTAATCCTGCAAGTGGCTGTCCACAAGCAGCCGGTAGCGGCGGCGGAAAGCCTCGTTATCAGGCGCTTCGGGATCCCCTGAGAAGTTGAACTGGTGGACGAAGTCGGTTCGGACGCGCACCAGCGACTGTATCTGTTTGTCAAGCCTCGTCTTTAGCCCTTCGCGGCTACCACGGTAGTTCGCAAGCAGGGTCTCAGGGTCGCGCCGGGACGATTCGTTTTCCCATTTACGGTGGCAACGTTCACGTACCTCATCTGTGAGGCTTTCCATAAAAGACTCGTACTCGGAACGCATCTCCTCTACCTCAAGCCTCTGCACTGCCAGTTGCTGTTCCATCTCTCTCATACCTCGCCGCGCATCCCCTTGTGCTTCTGCCAGCTGGCGCAGGGCTTCCTCAAGCGCAATCTGCGCGCTCCGCTTTTTAGCCCGTTCCCCCTCAAGGCGGTGCAGTTCGCTGAGATCTAGGGTCATGAGCTCCCGCTGGCTCTTCTCCAGCGCTTCCTCAACGCAGACTTTCTCCCTTAACATCATGGTGTCCTGGTGCCAGCGTTCGTAACGGTCCGCTTTATCAGCGGCGTAGCGTTTCGCCCTGTCAGCGAGTGCCAGCATCTCGCGGCACGAGCCAAGGCGCGCCTTCTGCTCAAGCAGCTCTTGTTTACGCCGGGCCATCTGGAACTGCACTGCTTCCTTGCCGATATAGGGCATCTCGTAGTGGGAGCGGGGGATCTGCCGGGCAGTATGGTTCTGGTAGAGCATGCAGTTATCGGTAACCGCGCTGTCGTGTTGCTTTAGTTCTTTTTCAGAGTCACACTTCATTACACCACCCAGCAGCCAGTCGGCGTATGCAGCGGCGTAGTCCACGCAAGCGATGATCTCCTCTGCCAGGCTACCAGGTTTACGCGGGCGTGCCTCTGCCATCAGGCGTCCTGTGTTTACCAGACCGACCCGCTCGATACCACAAGTGAACTTATGCCGCTCGTAGAGGGTCAGCGCGTGGTCAAAGTACTCCGGGGGCACCAGCAGGTCGAATTTCTGGGTGTGCAGGTAGCCTTCGATCGGGTTCCGCCAGCGACTGTCCCGGATATCGATGGCCTCGCAAAATAGGTAAACGGGTACTCGCTCACCATCGGGCGTCAACAGGTGTTCCTCCAGCACCCGTTTCAGTTTCATGGCAGGGGAATCGCTGCCTAAGACCTGGTTTTGCTCAAGCTCCCGGATGGTGCTTTCTAGCCGTTCTATCGTCTGGCACAGGGCTGACTCTTCCTCCGCCCACAAGTGACTCTTAACAGTTAGCCATTCCCTGGCCTCTTGCCAGCTCCTGGCCAGCTCAACATGGTCCTGTGGAAAAGACGCAGGACCCGCCCCTGCGGCCTGGGCCCACCGCGCCTTTGCGTCCACTAGAGCCTGTGATAGACCGACAGGTGCCTCTACCCGGCACAGGATATCGGCCAGGGCCTCTATCTCACTCACCTCAGCCTTCATCTGGTGCACCAGATTATTCTCAAGCCGGACCAGTTCTGCCAAACGGTTTCGGAGTTCCTCGATCCTCCTGCGTAGTTCCTGTTCTTTGATCCTCGCCTGGTTCTCGCTAATCGACCGCTCAAGTTCAGCCAGCGACTGCTCAAGGGCGCGCTTTTCTGTCTCGGCTGCCGAAATGCGGGCGGCGAGCGCGGCGATCTTTTTTCCCTCCGCTTCCCTCTCTTGTTCTTTCTGCCGGAGCCGGATAAGGCCGGTTTCCCAACGGGCCCGGAGTATCATGTAATCGTTCATGTTCAGATTCAAACGCAATCTCTCGATCTCGCCGTACTGCTCCTCTATGCTCTCGAGGGCAGCGATCTCCTTCTTTGTCTCTTCTATCATGAGCTCGACCTGGCGAAACCGCTCAAAGTATTCGCGCATGGTCCTGACGTCCACAGCCCGCTCTTCAAGAATATAGTCGTAAACGAAGCGGCGCAGGTCGGTAATAGGCGAAAAAGAAATACCCTTGGTAAACAGCGAGAAGAATGACTCCTTCGCACCGAAGAGCTGGCGCAGGTCGTAGGTGTATGTGCTGATGTCGTTGCGGTACTGGCGGTGTTTGATCCCTCTGGCCTTCAGGTAGTCAAAGAACTGGTGGCGGTTGCGGGGCCTGTGCACTTCGTGAAAGAAGAGGTCATCGTTTAAGGGGGTCTCGTCCACTTTGAAGAAGACGTGCTCCTCTTCCCCGGTTACGTGGTAATAGTCGAACACCACCCCGATCAGGTACTGTTTCCCCGTCTGCGTGTGGGTAATCTCCAGCACGATGTAGCTTGAAAAGTCTTCATTCCGGCGAAAGGAAGTGCTTCCTTCGGTACCGGTCTTTCCTCGCAGGTAGCTCTTCAGATCCCGGGTGGTACGGTCTTCCATCGCCGAAGAGTTGAACCGTACCTTTTTCGCATTGGCCACAATAGCGAACTGCAGAGCGTCGATCAGGGTCGACTTACCGGCGCCGTTATCTCCCGTAATGAGGGTACTGCCCTCGATGGGGATCGTTTCGTTATCAAAGAAGTGCCAATTGATCAGTTTTATCTTCGTCAGAAGCCGCATGGTTAACCTCCGTCGTCGGCCAACTAACCGCCCCGGGTGTGACCTGTACAGATCCTCGTGCCTGTTGCGACACGCCGCAAACCTCTTTGGCCTACATATCAGCCTCGGATGGTGCCACGGACTCGTCCCACTCCGGACTGGGCTCGTCATTCAGAGTTTCCTCATCTGCCTCAGCCTGATCTTTCAGCCATTCGCTCAGGCTTTCCATGTCCGAAAGGTTCAGCACTAAAAGGAGTGAAGGGTAAAGCACATAGACCGCTTCGGGCTCTCTCCAGTGGCCGTTCTTTAAGTCAAGAAGCGAGAAACTACTGAACATCTTCAGAATGCGCTGCATATCCTCGCGGGCCGGAAGTCGTTGCCTGATCTGAAGCGCCAGATACTTCTCCTGGATGTCCTGCCCCGTCACCAGGACCTGCTGGGTGAGGCGCAGCTCGCGTCTTTTCTCTTCATAGAGAAGGCGCAGGATGAACAGGAATATCGTCTCTTGGAGCGTGAAATTTCGGCGGTTACGCTCGTCCATGTTATATGCCTGGATGACGCCGTGCTGCTTTACGGCGTGAACGCTCCAGCGGGCCATCTCAAGATAATTGCGGAATAGCTCGAGGTGCCTCTCGACGAAGCGGTAATGGTGGCGATCCTCCATCCGTTCATAGACCAGGTAGGTCTTTCCAAGAAGCACATTCACCGTCTCGCTAAACTGCTGCTTTTCTTTGTCACTTAAGGTCTCATACATCTGTTCAAAGCCTGGCATGGTCAGCCATCCTTTCGCCGCAGTATCAACGCAGGAACCTCAGCGGTCCCATTATGTGACAGGACGGTCCGGCCTCGCTCTCCTGCCAGGACATACCGGGCGCGGCGGGAGCGGCCATAGAGGATGATGTATATGAGTCGGACCCAATCCTCCCGCGTTCCAAGAGGTAGTTCGCTGAGTGGGAGCATACCGTTTTCCGGTATGAGCTCTGCGACATATCGATTGATCTCCTCTACAGTGATCTCCTCCCTAACACGGCGGCGGAATTGCTCCAACTTGCCTTTCCGGGTCGCCTGGTTAATCTCCATCGACTCAATGGGCCGGGGAAGATGCTCTCTCCTTGCGCGAGAGGGGCTCTTGATGCTGAATTCGTCGACAGTGCGTACAGTGAACAGACGGACCACGCGCTCCACCTCCGGCGGGCTTTCGTCCCGTTCTCCGGTGGCCCTGGCCCTCGCCGCAAGGTAGCGGAGTATGGCGATAATCTGCTGCTCCGCCCCTCTGCCCTGCTGCAATTGGAAACGCAGCCTCTCCACGGCAGAGCGGGCGTACTGCGCGTTGCGCCGGTCGATCTCTTCCAGCAGCTCGTCCATGCGAGTGAAGGAATCCTCGATATATTCGAGCCAGTCATAGATGGTATTCTCGCCAGTCAACCGATCAGGCGCCTGCCGCTCCTGCACCATCCGGGCAGCCTGACTCATGATCTCCGGGCGGCTCGCCTGCCACTCCTTCACCCTCGCCAGGATGCCGCTACGGTACTTGGAGACGTGTTCTGAGGTTTTCAGCCGGTAGTATTGCTCACCCAGTACCTCAACGTGGTATTCATCAAAGATATGACTGATGATTTCGCGGGGGTCGCTTTTCTCCAGAAGCTTTTCGGTGTAAGCCTTGATACTGTGGCTTAGTCTCTTTAACCCATCTACCAGCTCCCTGGTGTACTCAGCCGCTTGCTGCAGCGCCACGTATGACATCCCTTCCTCGCCGGTCAGTATCTGGTGTATGCTGAGTATACGACCCCTGAATTCCATCCTGTAACCGGTGCGGATCTTGTCAAGGGCCTCCAGCAGTAACAGGGCGTAGTCGGGCAGGGAAATGCGGAAGATGTAATCCGAGCCCTGCTCCTGGATCAGCCACTTCGTTTCCAGGAACTTGCGCAACAGTAGGTTCGCCCTGTCCCGGACACTCTGAACCGGGATCTGCCCTTCTTCGTCTTCGGGCCACTGCTGCGACTCTGCGCTTTCCAGGTACTCACAGAAGAGGTCGATCACCGTATCCCGGGGAAGGGTATAAATGGTGCGCCTGTACTGATCGTAAACGAGAAACAAAAGGCCAGCATGCAGCTCTTTTAGCGAGCCTGCAAATATGGAAAAGAGGTTCTCCGGGATAGCGTCAAACAGGCGTTCTCGAGCCGCCACAATCGGGCCTCCCGTCTAGATAAAGGATACAGCTGCAGGAACAGCTGCAAATACATGCGATTTAGTACATTCTCCTGCTTCTGCCTTGATCCCTGCAGCAATGATCTTTTTGAGCGGTCGTCCCGTCGAAAGAAAGTATTAAGGTGCTCCGGAACTCGCAAAACGGCTCGTCATCGATAGCCTGCATCTCCTAGGTCTTCAGGACGGATTTGAGAAACAAACCGCCGAGTATCGCCAAAAGCGTACTGAGCAGCGTCCCTACCAGGTAGTATTCGGCAAAGTCCCGGTTTTCCAGTTCCTTGTATTGCGCGATGGATTTCGCCGTCAATACAAAGCCTATGGAGGTGAAGCCACCCGCGAGAGCGAGGGTGAGAATCACGGCCCTTTCCAGGAATCCTATATATCGTCCGGCCTGCCGCGTGTCCCCGTAGCCATCACCTGAATCTGGAAGTCTTAGGACTTCCAGGTCAAGAACTTTTCGCACAAGTACAGAACCGCCCAGCACCACGTACCCGTATACCACAGCCACCAGCAGCGCCCATCGCAATCCCCCCTCGCCCAGGGCGTTCTGTTGGATCAGGTTTCCGTGACATCCTCCCCTCACTAAAGTGAGAGGCATCCATCGGGATGCGAGAGGTTAGCCAGCATTCCGGCGGTGGACCGCCATCATCACCTTGGCCATGAGGGGTGCCACCCTCCCCTTTCCCACAGGGTCATGCCCCGC
>DYEP01000235.1 GCA_020725675.1 Symbiobacterium sp.
CTGGAGACATTTGCAACCGCCATTCATCCCCCGACTAAAATCAGGGGCATTCTTGCGAATGATTCGTAAATAAATACCGGATGTTTCGGGTTGGGCCTCGACGGGTGAAAGGGCTATCTCCAATTCCGAACGGCCGGGCCAATTCCTTCAAATTTCTCTTTTGGTCTGGTTGCGGGAAGGAGACATTCAGATAGTAGCCTGTGTAGCGCACGTTACCGCAGCAAGAGTATCGGCTAGACAAGCTACAAGCCCACCTCTCCCAGTTCTACCACGTCATATGTGATAAGCTTGGATACACCCTATTCAGCCGGGATGGGGTACGTCCCCTGTTCCGATTTTTTCGGACAGGTATGATCGCACGAGTATCCTGATAACCATAAACCTTGATTTCGCTCATTGGACGGAGGTGTTTGGTATGAATGACTGCGGCACTACTAGATCGGTTAAACGCTTTACTGATCAGCCAAATAACAGAGACAACTGCTCGATTTAAGCGGAATGCACACCTGCTTTTTGGTCATCCGCCCACTCCCCGACATAGACCATCATTCTGTCGAAGGCAGAGTTCCCGATCGTAACCCCTTATCAATGGCTTCCTGAACAATCTTATGACAACATATTCCCAGAGGATTATTTTCTTTGCAATTAGAATTTTTCATTGCCCCAGTTAGGGCATTCACTTCCTGTATTGTTTTCGCACCATGTTTCACTACTGCTTCAATTACCTGCTCTTCTGTAACTTTACTGCAATAGCATGCATACTTAGGATTTGCATCTTTCTTAAACCAAATAGGGACTTTAACTTGATCTCTTAGGAATCTTGTTCCACTATCCACGTCAAAGTAGACAACATCACAATCTTCATTCATGCAAATCTTATATTGATCTCCCACAACAGCATTCCGACAATTCTCTGTTACTAAGTGTTCAACCGTTAATCTTTTAACAGAGACTCCCTGGTTGTTACAATCAGGACAATTACCACCAATTCGATTTCCCTTGTTCGTGTTGCATTCCCAGCAACTTTTGGCCATCATATAAGAAGATAACTGTTTTCGTTCATTAAAAACATATCCACACGAAGAGCGCTCATAAGCTCCTTTATTTTTGTATCATAAATTTGTTTATGTGAATCACTATTTTGGTAAACAAGAACAGCTTTGCGAAGTTTGGTATCCTCGGGTAGTTTAAAGTCATCAAGAAGCTTTTTGAAATTCAAAATACGGCTGTATGTTTCGATCTCCAATATACAACGCAGCAAAGTTTCCTGCCTCGCTTTATTATCAGCTTTCGGCACTTTAAACTCAATGACATAAGCTTGTTTTTTCTTTTCATTCCATGACAGTAAATCAATTTTTCCGGCGGTATCGTTTTGTGAATTCTTAAGCGGTATCTGATAATCAATAATCTTGCCTATGTAAGGATATGTATGTCCCATCATACTTCGCGCGATCTGCTCTTCTTTACGAGTCGATGTGGGGTCGATGGGTTTCCACTCATGACCAGATGTTTTGTAAGAGCTTTTTCTCGTGATCTGCTCAATTCCGTCAAGTACGCTCAGATTATTCAGAAGATGTTCCGCAATAACCTCGGTATATTTCTCTTTTGTGTCGGATGTTAAACCCGAGTAATTTACGAAGTCCTGTGCATACAGCAAGGAAACCTTTTCCGGAGACAGCCATTCATTGACCTTATCCAAAAGCTCTGATTTTGTATAAACAATTGCCATGAAAATCCTCCTTACATACAATATTTCTCTCTATTCTTTCCTGTTTTTTCAAGCTTCTCCACTTATCCAGAATCTACATTTTAAACACCTGTTCCTCAAATTATAAACAAACTATGTGATCCATATACCGGTATTGTGTAGTCAGTTCTTACAGCCGAGACATCAACACCACGCACTCGACATGAGCCGTCTGAGGAAACATGTCGATAGGCTGCACTTCTGAGAGACTATACCCATACTCTACCAGAGTCTTCAAATCCCTAGCCAATGTGGCTGGGTTGCACGAGACGTATACGATCCTGCCGGGACGCATGGCTACAATAGCGGATAGCACCGACTCCTTGCACCCCTGTCTTGGCGGATCGACTACCACGACTTCAGGCACCAGGCCGTGATCCAGCAGCCCGGGAAGCACCCGCTCAGCACTCCCGGCAACAAAATCCACGTTAAAAAACCCGTTCAGAGCCGCGTTCTTCCTGGCATCCGCTACCGCCCTGGGCACTTCCTCCACACCGAGGACAAAGCCCGCCTTTCTCGCCAGGAACAAAGAGATAGTACCGATCCCACAGTATACATCGAGGACTTGACTCTGCGGTCCCGGATTCGCGTACTCCACAACTTTCCTGTACAGCACCTCTGCCTGGGGGGTATTGACCTGGTAAAACGATATTGGTGAAATGTGGAACCGCAACCCGTCAAGCACATCTTCGATGTATCCCCTTCCGCCGATGACCTTGGTTTCAGGCCCCAGAATTACGTTGGTCTTTCTCGAATTGATGTTCTGCACCACTGACACAAGTCCTGGGATCTCCTCAAACAGCCTGCGAACAATAGCTTTCCGCGAAGGGAGATATGGTGAGCTGGTAACCAGTACTACCATAGCCTCTCCGGTGTTGTGCGCAACCCGGGCCATGATGTGCCGAAGCAAGCCCTTCCCTGTATATTCGTCATAGGGCTCGATTTTCATCTCTTCCATGATCTTCTTTACCGCCGCGATAACCCGATTATTCACCTGGTGCTGAATGAAGCATTCTGCAACATCAACTATCTCGTGAGTCCCTCGAGCAAAACAGCCTGCCTTCAGCCGTCCTCTCCTGCCCCCTACCGGGAATTGTACCTTGTTTCGGTAATTCCACGGAACCGGGGCACCGATAATTGGAGCGACTGGAGGATTCTTGATACCCCCTATCCTGGATAGCGCCTGGACCACCTGGTCACTCTTATAGTTGAGCTGCGCCTCATACGAAACAGCCTGCCAAACACAGCCGCCACACTCTTCGAACACTCCGCACCTCGGCTCTACCCTATCGGGGGAAGGCTTCAGTATCTCCTTCACGCGACCCCGCGCGTAGTTGCTCTTTACCTCGTCAATCTCGACCCGCACTTCATCACCCGGGACAGTAGATGGCACAAATACCCGAAGCTCACCTAACCGTCCCACCCCTTCACCCTCGTGATTGGTACCGGTGATACCCATTACGCAAATCGTTCCCTTTGTCACTTCTTTGTCCATAGTCTGTGCTCCATGTAACGCTGGTGTTTGATTCCACTTGTTTTTGGCAAAAACTAATCTATTAAGAAGGGATAAACCCTCGCCCTGTATAATCTATTGTCATCCCTGACTGGAGGTATGCGCATCGTGACCCAAGCCGTTATATCCATCCTCTTTGGTTATGTTCTGGGAAGCATACCGTTCGCCCTCATTGTCGGCCTATACTTGGGAGGCATTGACCTGAGGAAAATCGGTAGCGGAAACTTGGGGGCCACCAACATGTTCCGCGTTCTGGGGACAGCGCCCGCTCTTTTAGTGCTCACGCTCGATGCCGCCAAGGGAGCAGCTCCTGTGCTTCTCGCCCGATCCTTGGGGGCAACCGAGGCCGCTGCAATATTCGCTGGCATGGCTGCGATCATCGGGCACAGCGCCTCGTTGTTTATTGGGTTTCGCGGCGGAAAAGGCGTAGCAACAGGAGCCGGAGTGATGCTCACGCTCGCACCTTCCGCCGTCTTCGTGGCTGTCGGCATCTGGGTGATGACCGTCGCCATAACCAGATACGTGTCTTTAGGGTCCATCCTTGCCGCCCTGTCAGTCCCCTTTATCCTTCTGTTACAGGGCACCCGAGGTCTTCTGCTCGTAGTGACCTCCTTGGCAGCAGCCTTCGTCGTCTACAAGCATCGCCCCAACATACAGAGGCTTCTCAGGGGGACGGAGAGTAAGTTCGGCCAGAAGGTGAACCGTCAGTAGCCCAATGCGATGCCCTCCGCCCGAGGGTCGGAACCTGCACTAAGCAAACCGGAAGGAGAGACCTTCACCACCTGAGCTGCCCCTCCCATGCCCCAAGGGCCGGTTGTCACCAGCTTATGCCCAAGGGCCGACAGCGCTGTTTGCGTTTCCGGACTGAACCGGGATTCGATCTGTAGCTGATCCGGCGTGCCCATGCTAGCAGGGTCGGTTCCGGGGAGCGATGTCCACCTAGGTGCAGAAACTGCTTCTTGTACGTCCATACCAAGGTCAATAATGTTGGACAGCACTTGCATGTTCCACTGGGGCTGACCGTCTCCCCCCGGCGTGCCCCCCACAACAAGGGTGCCGTCAGGCGCCTCAGCCATATAACAGTTCAATGTGTGCATGGTACGCTTGCCCGGGGCAATGATGTTTCTGTGTCCCTTCTCCAGTGAAAACCCTCGCCCCGCCCTGTTGTTTAAGATCACTCCCGTACCTTTCACCATAACTCCTGAACCAAAGGGTAACGAAAGGCTGTGTATGAAAGATACTGCCATCCCGGTGGAGTCCGCAACCGCGAAATATGTAGTATCGCCTTGCATATAAGGTTCCTCACATCCTGCAGGCGCTTCCATTCTGTGCTGCTGGGCTTGAGCGTACTCCTTAGATATAAAATGATGCACGTCAAAGGGAACAAATTCCGGGTCCCCCGCATACTTCAACCGGTCCGAATACGCAACTTTCTTGGCGCGTACCATCAGGTTGATGCGTTCCGCCTCGGAGAGACTGGACATCGGGTAGGGTTCCAGCAGATTCATTGAGAGCAGCACCATGAACCCTTGAGAAACGGGGGCCGTCTCATGGATAGTCCATTCCCTGTAGGTCGTCTGGATTGGCGTGTACATATATGTCCTTTGTCCCGGGAACTCGGAGCCCTCGAACAGGCCGCCAGCCTCCTTGCTTTGATCCATGAAACGCTGGAAAAACTCCCCGGTGTATACGTAATCGGCACCCTCTTGCGCTATCTTCTCTAATGTCGCCGCCAGGTCAGCCTGCACCAGTCGCTCACCCACCCTGGGCACTCGGTCGCCGGGAACGAAGACTGCCCGGGCGCATTCGTTCATCTTCTCTTTCTCCTGTGCGATATATCTGCGCAGTTCCTGTGTGACTGGAAACCCCTCCCTGGCATAGAACACTGCAAAAGACAGCAGCTCATTCCACGGCATCAAACCGAATCGCTGGTGCATGTCAGAAAGCAACCTGAACGCGCCTGGAACCGCCACCGACAGAATGCCAGAAAGCGGCATAGTGGAAAAGCCTCGATCATAAAAGAATTCCGGCGTAGCACCGAGAGGTGCTACACCGCTTCCGTTCATGGCACAAAAACCTTCTTTTGTCCTGACGATGGCAAAGGCGTCCCCACCAACGCCACACATATGGGGCAGCACCACCCCTGTAACTGCGGCCATCGCCACCGCCGCGTCCACAGCGTTTCCTCCCCGCTTGAGCACTTCAACACCTGTCAGGGAAGCCAGGGGATGTGCCGATGCACACATCCCATTGTACCCGTGCTGCAATCTCACCCGTCAAGGACCTCCTTTAGGATGCTATTTACCATCTGCGGGTTGGCCTTACCCTTTGTGTGTTTCATTACCTGCCCTACCAGGAAGCCCAGCGCTTTCTCTTTACCGCTTCGGTAGTCATCCACTACCTTTGGGTTATCCTTCACTACCTGCTCAACGACAGTTCTCAGAGCGGATGCGTCAGAAATCTGCAGCAGCCCTTTCTCTCTGACAATGACATTGGGGGTCTTGCCCGTAAATAGCATCTCCTCAAGCACGGTCTTTGCAATCTTACCGCTTATTACTCCGTCATCGATGAGTGAAAGCATCTCCACCAGGTGGCCCGGAGAGAGAGGCGTGTCCTCAATCCCCTTGTCCTCAGCGTTGAGAATCCTCATGATGTCTCCCATCAGCCAGTTCGCTGCCGCCTTCGGTTCCGCTCCCAGCCTACACGCATCGTCCAAAAAGTCACTTAATGTCTTTGAGCGCGTAAGCACGGTAGCGTCATAGGCAGAAAGCCCCAATTCTCGCATATACCGGTCCTTCCTTTGCTGGGGGAGTTCGGGCATACCTTCCTTGATCCCTGACAGTATCTCTTCCGTTATCTGAAGAGGCGTCAGATCGGGCTCAGGGAAATACCGGTAATCGTGGGCTTCTTCCTTGCCCCGTAGCTTCACGGTTACGCCCCTTGCATCATCCCACGCGAGCGTTTCCTGTTCTACTGCACCACCTGAGTCGAGCACCTCAGATTGCCTCTTTATCTCAAACGCCAGTGCACGGTATACAGCACGGAACGAGTTTAGGTTTTTGAGCTCTGTCCGGGTCCCGTAGGTCTTGCTGCCGGCAGGACGGAGTGAGATGTTCGCGTCACACCTCAGCGAGCCTTCCTCCATCTTGCAATCAGACACATCGATGTACTGGAGTATGGTTTTAAGATTCTCAAGATACTCCTTGGCTTCTTCCGGTGATCTGATGTCTGGTTCGGACACGATCTCTATGAGTGGAACACCTGTCCGGTTGTAATCCACCATAGAAAAGCGATCCCGTGTACCACCTGTATCTTCGTGCAAGAGCTTGCCCGCGTCTTCTTCAAGATGCACCCTTTTTATGCCCACGCGCTTTTTCTTTCCGTCAATCTCGATTTCAAGGTAGCCATGTTCCGCAAGCGGCAAGTCATATTGCGATATCTGATAGTTTTTGGGCAGATCCGGATAGAAGTAGTTCTTTCTGTCAAACCTCGACCACTGGTTGATGTGGCAATTGAGTGCAAGCGCCGCTTTGAGCGCCTTATGCAGCGCCGCTTGATTCAGCACCGGAAGCACGCCGGGCAGACCGAGGCATACCGGACAAACCTGGGTATTGGGTTCTTGACCGAATCGAGTGGGGCACCCACAGAATATCTTGGTATCAGTGTTAAGCTCTGCGTGTACCTCAAGCCCTATTACCGCCTCATATACCCCCATCAGGCCTCGCCCCCTTCTCCGGTCAAAGCCGGCCTATTCTTGTGGTGATCAGTGCTGCTTTCAAAGGCGTACGCCGCCCTCAAGATGATCGCTTCAGAGAACGGCTTTCCGATGATCTGAAGTCCCACCGGGAGACCGCCGGAAAACCCACACGGAATGGATACAGCAGGTATCCCTGCCAAGTTTATGGGGATGGTGCACACATCTGACAAGTACATGGACAGCGGGTCTGAAGTCCGCTCGCCCGCCCGGAATGCCACGGTCGGAGCCGTTGGACCAAGCAGCACGTCATACTCGCTGAACGCCTTTTGAAAATCCATCCGAATGAGCGTCCTGACTTTCTGGGCACGGAGGTAGTATGCGTCGTAGTAGCCGGAGGACAACGCATAGGTACCCAACATGATGCGCCGCTTCACCTCTTCACCGAAACCCTCCCGCCTGGTGCGCTGGTACATGTCAAGCAGCCCAACGGCACCTTCCGCCCTGTAACCATACTTTACTCCATCGTACCTTGCCAGATTCGAAGAGGCCTCCGCAGGCGCAATTAGATAATAGGCGTCGAGAGCGTAAGCAGTGTGGGGAAGCGAGACCTCTTCCACATGGGCCCCGAGGTCGGTAAGCACTTCCACTGCCTTCAGTATACAGGAGCGCACTCCGTCCTCTGTGCCCT
Organism: Symbiobacterium sp.; assembly: GCA_020725675.1. GTDB lineage: Bacteria > Bacillota > Sulfobacillia > DUSP01 > DYEP01 > DYEP01. Next base: position 7,646 of record DYEP01000235.1, read on the forward strand.
GACCCAGGTATTCCCGTACCAACCCCACTTTCAGCCCCTTCACATCTCTTCTTACGTCTTGTACATAATCGGGTACCGGAACCGGCGCAGACGTAGAATCAAGAGGATCATGGCCTGCGATCACCGAAAGTAAGATGGCCGAGTCCAGCACGTCTCTTGTGATAGGACCGATTTGGTCAAGGCTTGAGGCAAACGCCACCAGACCATAGCGTGACACCCGCCCATAAGTAGGTTTCAGTCCCACGACGCCGCAAAATGACGCCGGCTGTCGTACAGACCCTCCTGTGTCCGAGCCCAGCGCCCACATGGCCTCACCCGCTGCCACCGCAGCAGCAGAGCCGCCGCTTGAACCACCTGGCACTCTATCCAGGTCCCACGGGTTCCGCGTGGGGAAAAATGCTGAATTCTCGCAGGATGAGCCCATAGCAAACTCGTCCATATTAGTCTTGCCTACAATCCCGATCCCTTGGGCCTTGAGTCGAGTCACCACCGTCGCATCATACGGCGGTACGAAATGTTCAAGGATCCGCGAGCCGCAGGTGGTGCGAACCCCCCTTGTACAAATATTATCTTTGAGCGCCAGGGGCAGACCGTGAAAAGCTCCGTCTGAATCGAGTTCAGGCGTCATGGTGATGTAGGAGCAGACCCGAGATTCCACTTTCTCAATCCGGGCAAGCACTGACTCCCTAACTTCTTTGGCGGATACTTCCCCCGATTTGATCAAATCCAATACTTCGTGCACGGTGAGATCGCAAAGGCTCATTGGTCGACCCCCAATTCGATCACTTTAGGAACCCGGAAATACGGTGGGGCTGGGTCCGGCGCCATGTTCAGTGCGTCCTCCTGGCTGAGCGGTTCACGTCGAGTGTCCCCTCTCATTACGTTCACCATCTCTTCCAGTACATGAAAAGTTGGTGGCACGTGATTTACGTCCAGTGCCTTCATCTTTTCCATGTGTTCGAGAATCTGTGACAGCTGCCCGGTAAAGCGACTAATCTCCTCATCGGTCACTTTGAGCCGGGCAAGGTGCGCCACGTGTTCTACCGTTTCTCTATCAATCAATCCTTCTCCCCCCTGCGCTGCCTTCTCTCAGCAATGATCTCCGCCATGATGGCAACCGCGATTTCACCTGCAGTCAGTGCGCCAATCTCAAGACCAATAGGTGCTTTGACCTCACCCAGTTTTTCCTGAGGTACGCCCTCCCGGGCGAGCCTTTCCATGATCGTGCGCACTTTTCGGCGGCTTCCGATCATACCCAAGTACCCGGGGAAGCGGTCACGGATCACGTAAGCGCGCAGCACCTCGTAATCCCTGGTATGCTGGGGAGTTACAATCACCACGTGATCCCTTTCGCAAGCGTCTCTTAAAGCAGCATCCTCTTCATAATCCCGTAGCACGCGGACTGCTTTCTCCGGGACGGCATTCAAAAGATCAGGCCTTGGGTCTACTACCACCGTCTCATAACCTGCGGCCAGGCTCACCCGGGCCAACGCGCAGCCCACGTGACCCGCGCCGTAGATCACCACTGTGTGATTCTTCCCAAGCGGCTCTATATATACCACGACACGCCCTCCGCAGAGCGCGCCGATGGCTCGCTCGCCCTCTTCAGTCAGGTTCAGTGTAACCAGCTTCGGCTCTCCGGACAGGATCACATCCTGGGCCATCTGGCACACAGACATCTCAAGGCCTCCCCCGCCTACCGTGCCCAGAGTGGTTCCGTCCTCGCGCACTAACATCTTAAAACTGGCTCCGGCCGGTGAACTGCCCTGGCTTTCCACCACGGTGGCAAGCGCTGCCCGTCCGCCTTCCTTCAATACCTTAACCACCTCTTCATAAATATCGAGCACATCCCCCAACCTCCCGAAACTCTCATATATCGAGTTTATAGTCCCCAGGCTTGATCTTACCACGTTTCCTAAGGAATTCCGACACCGCCAACGCAATCGCAGCCGGGAGCAGGAAATGAAGTAGCGCAATCTTTGCGAGTACGTCAGCTCCTGACCCCATTGCAGATATGGTACCAAACTGGCCCACCAGGCCGCTTGTACCCATGCCTGCCCCCACTGGGACATTCTCCATTTTGAATACGGCGGTGGCAAGCGGGCCAGTAATCATCCCCGCCACTGTGGGGGGGACCAGTATCCACGGGTTCTTGACTATATTGGGGATCTGCAGCATGGACGTACCCAACCCCTGTGCAAAAAGCCCTCCGGGTCCGTTTTCTCGATAACTGGCTACCGCAAAACCCACCATCTGAGCAGCGCACCCTGCAGTGGCCGCGCCCGCTGCGATGCCTCCCAGTTTCATCATAATGGCCAGCGCAGCCGATGATATGGGCGCAGTGAGTGCCAGTCCTACCGTCGTTGCCACCAGGATGCCCATGGGCACGGGCCGGAGCTCCGTTGCCCACATAATAAAGCGCCCAAGTCCCTCCATCAATCTGCTGATGCCTGGACCCACCAGCGTGCCGGCTAGGAAACCTGCGGCGATCGTGACTGCAGGGTTTATGATGATCTCGATCTTGGTTTCTCTGGAAACGGCTTTACCGAACTCGGCCCCAAATAGCGCCGCCACAAACGCACCTGCCGGCCCGCCTGCGGCGTATCCTACGGATCCGGTCACGGTGGAAGCAAAGAGCGTAAGCGGAGGCGCACCCAGCCCGAACGCAACCCCCACACCTATCGCGGGTCCCGCCATACTCTTTGCAGCGGCTCCAAACTCACGGAGGAGGGAAATACCTAGCTTTTCCCCAGAAACATCAAGGATGAGTCCCACTATGAGAGAAGCAAACAGACCAAGCGCCATCGAACCCATGGCATTGATGAAGTATCGTTGCACAGAAAACTCAATATTCTTCCGCTTGAGGAAGGTTCCAAGTTTATTCATACTCTCACTCCTAAAATAGACTGCAGGCCATCGCACTCCCGGGAGGCAATGGCCTGCGAATCGAACTCTTCAGTGAGCCGAACGCAGATGGCATGCCACGAAGTGGCCGCCCCCCACATCGGTGAACTCGGGCTCCGCCTCTCTGCACACAGGCATTGCGTACTTACACCTGGTGTGGAAGTGACATCCTTCCGGAGGATTGATCGGGCTTGGCACGTCGCCTTCCAGCACAATCCTTTCCCTCTTTAGCTCTGGGTTGGGTATGGGAATGGCGCTGAGCAATGCTTCGGTATACGGGTGGAGCGGCTCGGCGTACAGCTCGTCCCCTCCGGCCAGCTCCACGATCTTACCAAGGTACATAACACCCACTCTGTCGCTTATATGTTTGACCACGGACAGGTTATGCGCGATGAACAGGTATGTCAAACCGAATTCCTGTTGGAGGTCTTCAAGCAGGTTCAATACCTGTGACTGTATGGACACGTCAAGTGCCGACACCGGTTCATCACAAATAATAAGCTTCGGGTTCAGCGCAAGCGCCCTCGCCACTCCGATTCTTTGTCTTTGACCTCCCGAGAACTCGTGCGGATACCTCCTTGAGTGGAAAGGGCTGAGCCCAACAATGTCCAGCAATTCCTGTACGCGCAGCTCCTTGTCCTTACCGTGTGCGACGCCGTGTACCTCAAGGGGTTCACCTATAATATCGCCAACGGTCATTCTCGGGTTCAACGATGCATAGGGGTCCTGGAATATGATCTGCATGTCGCGGCGTAGTTTACGCATCTCCTCTCGCTCGAGGGCAAACACGTCCTTACCCTCGAACTTCACAGACCCGCTGGTGCGCTCAAGCAGCCTTAGTATAACCCGGCCGGTCGTAGTCTTGCCGCATCCCGATTCCCCCACAAGACCGAGGGTCTCCCCCCGCTTTATGCTGAACGAAATGCCATCGACAGCCTTCACGTATCCCACAACACGGGAGAAGATTCCGCCGTGCAGCGGGAAATACTTTTTTAAATCTTTGACTTCCACCAGAAGATCGTCTCGGTCCGCCCCGGTCATGACGCCACCTCCCTGTACACTACGTCGCTCCTCAGCCAGCAGGCGACCTTACGCCCACCGCGTAACTCGACTAAAGGTGGCTCCTCGTGCTTGCAGACATCCATCACATGCGGACACCTCGGGTGGAACCGGCAGCCCGGAGGCAGGTTTAAGAGATTCGGTACTCCGCCTTCTATTACGTGAAGCCTTGACACAGGCTTATCAAGCCTCGGGATGGACGCGAGCAGTCCGGACGTGTAGGGGTGAAGCGGGCTGGAGAACAGCGCCCTAACATCTGACTCTTCCACGATTTTGCCTGCATACATCACCACAACCCTCTCCGCCATCTCCGCCACTACCCCGAGATCATGGGTAATGATGAGAATGGCCATCCCGAGTTCACGCTTCAATTTCTTCATTAGTTCGAGGATCTGTGCCTGGATGGTTACATCGAGCGCTGTCGTAGGTTCGTCTGCAATAAGCAGCTTTGGGTTGCAGGACAGCGCCATTGCGATCATCACGCGCTGTCTCATGCCGCCCGACATCTGGTGTGGATACTCCCGTACCCTGCGCTCAGGAAGAGGTATACCGACCATCCGGAGCATCTCTATGGCTTTTTCCAGAGATTCCTTCTTTGAAAGCCCCTGGTGGAGCTCAATCGCCTCGCATATCTGGTCACCTATGGTATAAACCGGGTTTAATGAAGTCATCGGCTCCTGAAAGATCATGGATATGTGGTTGCCCCTGATCCTTCTCATTTCTGCCTCAGACTTCTTAAGCAGGTTCTTGCCTTCAAAGAGTATCTCTCCGGACTTAATCTTACCCGGAGGGCACGGAATCAGGCGCATAACAGACAGGGACGTCACTGACTTGCCGCAACCCGACTCACCCACCATGCCCACGGTCTCACCCTTGCCGATATGAAACGTGACTCCATCTACTGCGGGTATGACACCTTCGCTGGTATAAAAATAAGTCCTGAGGTCGGTTACCTCCAAAAGTCTCTCCATCAAGACACCCCTTTCTGAGGAAAACCAGGCCAAATTGTGGGGATACAACATGTCCACACGTTCTTTCGATAAATTGCTGAAGAAATCCTTCCTTTACTGCACTGTGTTTGGGTTTTTCACGTAAGTGTCAAAAAACTCTTGTTCTGACATAATCGGTATCCCAAGCTCCCTTGCCCGTGCGAGTTTTGAACCGGCGCCCGGCCCTGCAACCACCAGGTCAGTCCTGGAGGAAACGGACGACGAGGCTTTGCCGCCCATGGATACCACCAATTCCTCTGCCTGCTTGCGTCCCATCCTTTCGAGTGCGCCCGTAAATACTACCACTTTCCCCTCAAGAGGCCCACCCGCAGGCAGCTCCTCTTCCTGCGACATTCCTACGCCGTAGTTCCTCAGCTTATTGATTAGCATCACGTTCTGTTCCTGTTTGAAAAAACTCAGTATGCTGTCGGCCACAACCGGTCCCACTTCCGGTACGGACAACAGCCGGTCTCTGTCTGCCTGGGCAAGCGCATCCATCGTGCCGAATGCCCTCGCCAGGTCCTGGGCCGTCCGTTCTCCTACGTGCCTTATGCCCAGGGCATAGATAAGTCTTGAGAGCGGCCTTGACTTGCTTGCCTGTATGGCGGCTACCAGCTTCTGCGCAGACCTATCTCCCATTCGTTCAAGCGCAGCCACCTGTCCGGCTGTCAATCCATACAGGTCTGCCACATCACCAACAAGTCCGGCCGCGAGGAGCTGGTCCACCCTGCTCGGTCCAAGACCGTCGATGTCCATGGCACCCCTTGAGGCAAAGTGAATGATACTCTCTCTGAGCTGGGCCGGGCAGGATATGCCCTGACAGCGGTATACTGCTTCGCCGGGGAGCCTTACAACGTCAGCGCCACACTCGGGGCACTTTTTTGGCATTCGGAACTCGCGAGCTGACTGCGGCCGCCTCTCAGGGAGCACGCGGACTATCTCTGGAATGACGTCGCCTGCTTTGCGGATGACCACACTGTCACCTACTCGTATGTCTTTGGCTCGGATGATATCCTCATTGTGCAGCGTAGCTCTGCTGACCGTGGAACCCGCCACAAACACGGGTTCCAGGATGGCAGTAGGCGTAACCGCACCTGTACGCCCTACTTGCACGATAATATCTACGACTCGCGTCACCGCCTCTTCCGCACCGAACTTGAATGCGACAGCACCTCTTGGGCTCTTTGAGGTAAAGCCTAGCTTTGCCTGGTCCGGTAGGTCATTAACCTTTATGACAAGGCCGTCAATATCGTAATCCAGCGAAGGCCTTCGCTTTTCCCATTCCTTGATAAGCCATAATACTTCATCGATCGACTGACAGAGCCTCGCTTCCCTGCACACACGAAAGCCTGAGCGGGCCAGGATTTCCAGCGCCTCCGCTTGTGTTCCGACAGAAAGTCCTTCTACTCTCCTTATCTCATATACAAAGCAGTCCAGAGGTCTCCTGGCAGTCACCCGAGGATCGAGTTGCCTGAGAGAGCCTGCGGCGGCGTTCCTCGGGTTGGCAAATAGTGGCTCTCCGCTTGCCCTGCGTTCTTCGTTCAACTGCTGAAACTCGCGTTTTCCAAGGTATACCTCTCCCCTTACTTCCAGTACGGGTGCAAGAGACAACGGCTCAGAAAGCACCAGAGGAACACTCCTTACGGTACGCAGGTTCTGTGTAACGTCCTCCCCAACTTCACCGTCACCCCGTGTGGCGCCCAGGCGGAACACACCTGATTCATACGTCATGGCGACCGACAGCCCGTCTATTTTGGGTTCGACCATATAAGCCACCCGCTCCCTGCCAAGCGCCGAACGGACCCGCCGGTCAAATCCCAGCAACTCTTCAGCATCAAAGGCATTGGTGAGGCTCAGCATGGGCAGGCTGTGCCGCACTTTTGAAAAAGCGGCGAGGGGCTCGCCCCCCACGCGCATGGTAGGCGAATCTGGAGAAGCTAACTCGGGGAACTCGCGTTCCAGCGCCGCCAGTTCCCTCATAAGTGCATCGTATTCAAGGTCCGTGATCTCTGGCGAGTCCAGTACATAGTACAGGTAGTCATGGCGGCGGATCAGTTCTCTGAGCTCTTCCACTCGGCGGGACGCTTCCGTCTTGCTTATCATTACTGCTGCATCCTCCTTGAGGTTCACGCCTTCTTAAGTGGCGCATACCTTGCCAATAACCTAACTATACCCTTCCCCTTGAACGCCACTGATATTTCCAGGTCGTCTCCCTCACCCTTTTGACTGACCACCGTCCCCGTGCCGAACTTATCGTGTACCACCAGGTCTCCTACAGTAAATCGGCTCGCTGGTTCACACAGTTTTCTCTTTTGCTTCCCTTCCGCCGGCCTACCTACAGCACCCGGTTGCTCCAGCAGCTCCCCGGGGATCTCATCGATGAATCGGGACCTGACACACTGCTCCATCGTCCCGTAAAAATGCCGGTACTGAGTAGAAGTGAGGTACAGCTGCTCTTTCGCTCTCGTACACGCCACATAGAACAGTCGGCGCTCCTCCTCCATTTCCTCCTCGCTGTCAAAAGATCGCGAGTGTGGGAACAACCCCTCGTTGAGTCCGACTACAAACACATTGGAGAATTCAAGTCCTTTGGCACTATGCACAGTCATCAGTAGCACCCGGTCGGCATCACCCCTCACCGTATCGGACGAAGTGAGCAGGCTCACAGTGCCGAGGAACTCTCCCAGTTCTGTAAGTCCTTCACGCTCTTGTAGCTCCTGAGCCATGGATACGAGCTCACCGAGGTTCTCGATGCGGCTTTCCGCCTCCTCCGTTCCCTCGAGCTTGAGCGCAGTTAGGTATCCAGTCTGAGCCAGCACAAACCTGATGAGCGAAGAAGGGGTGTGGCTGCCCTTTGCCTCAATCAGGTCAGTCATGATATCCGCAAAGCGTCTTACCATCTGCTTGCTGCGGGCAGGCAAGTCAATGCTGTCAACGTCTGCCACAGCTTCCATCAGGCTAAGACCGTTCCTGGTCGCATGTGCTTGTAACCGTTCGAGCGTCCCGGCTCCAATACCCCTGGCTGGCACATTGATAATGCGCTCAGCAGCAATATCATCCAGGGGATTTTCAATAAGCCTCAAGTACGCGAGGATATCTTTGACCTCTTTTCTTTCAAAGAAACTCACACCGCCCACGATTTCATAAGGCACCTGCCACCTGGACAAGGCTTCCTCCAGGTTCCGTGACTGCGCATGTATGCGGTAAAACACCGCCGTATCACAGTATCGGGCCGTACGTGCGTAAATGTCCCTGATAGCCGCCGCTACGAACCGGGCTTCCTCTTGCTCGTCAGAAAACGCAAGATACCTGACGGGCTCCCCCCGTTCCCTCTGGGTCCACAGGCGCTTTTCCCTCCGCCCCCTGTTATTGGATACCACTGCACCTGCCACGTCCAGTATGTTCTTGGTGCTCCGGTAGTTCTGCTCCAGCTTGATGAC
>DYEP01000236.1 GCA_020725675.1 Symbiobacterium sp.
ACTGAAAGTGCCCGTGGTATATAACTCGGGAGGCTACGACAGCGTGGAGGCGCTGAAGTGCTTTGAGGGTCTGATCGACATCTATATGCCGGATCTGAAATATGCAGACGCGGATGTGGGGCGCGAGCTCTCCGGCGTTCCAGACTACCCCAAGAAGGCCAAGAGTGCCATAAAGGAGATGCATAGGCAGGTAGGAGATCTCATAGTAAGGGATGGCGTGGCAGTGCGCGGCCTGATCGTGAGACACCTCGTGCTGCCGGGTGGTCTTGCAGGCACCGCAGAGTGTATGCGATTCATTGCGGAAGAGATCTCAAAGGATACATACGTGAACATAATGGACCAATACTACCCAGAATACCGTGCGTGCGACAGGAAAGACCTAAACCGAAGGATCACACGTGCGGAATATCAACAGGCGGTGGAGATTGCCCGGAGCTACGGACTTTGGAATTTTGCCGATTGAAGATGCGCGGCCCACAAGAGGCCGCGCATCACGTTTGGTTTGGATAAGAGCAGGGGAAGATGAATAAGCTGTGCATAGTCAGTGAACGAATCCGGGAGGTCCTCTTGCGATGAACGCGGTACGGATGGATCGCCTGCTCGTGCGAGTAGTGGTGATCGCACTCTCGCTGCTTGCAATTACCCAAATCCTGATGGCGGATGATGAGGTCCGCGCTTTCTTAAGCCTGACTGACAGGGTGGAACTTCCGCGTGCATCTTGGGACGACACTGTGCTCGCGATGACCAGACCGCTCAGAGACAGCGTTGTGATTCAACTGGTTAACGCGGATAAGGCGCCCAGGGCGTGGCTCCTGGTAAACGGAAAGCCCGTCGCCAGTTTCAGAAAGGGTACCGCTAGCGCAATCGTAAAAGCCGGAGACCTAATTGAAGTGGACGCTACGGCCTACAGCCATGAGCTGCGGTTCAGGGTGCTGCATGCACCACTTGATCTCGTGGGCGTGGAGGCTGTGGAGGTTAGCGTGAAAGCGGGGATCGTGAGAGTGGCACGTCTTCGTGAAAGGGAGGAGCAAAGGCCGTGATGAGAAAAGGAAAACACGGGTGTGTGTCGAATTACAGTAGACTGTGAAAGCACATGTGCAACACAGATGTGTTCACCTTTTTGGAAAGCGGGAAGGCGATGAGTTGTAAGGTAGTGGTAGCCATTGACGGCCCGGCCGGTTCCGGAAAAAGCACCATCGCGAGGCTGCTGGCACAAAAGCTCGGCCTCTTGTACATCGATACTGGCGCTATGTACAGGGCTGCCACTTTAAAAGCATTAAGAGCCGGCGTGGACCCCACTGACGGAAGGGCGCTGGCAGAGATGCTGGAGCATACGCGTATCGAGCTGGGTGAGACCAACGGCAAGCAGTGGGTGCGGCTTGACGGAGACGACGTTACTTTGACCATCAGAAGCCCAGAGGTTGGTTCTTTAGTTTCGGTTGTGTCAGGACATCCGGAAGTCAGAAGTCAGATGACGCAGGAACAACGTAGGTTAGCCCAATCTGGTGGCGTCGTGCTCGACGGGCGGGACATTGGAACCCATGTATTGCCAGGAGCCGACGTCAAGTTTTATTTCACGGCTGATCTGGAAGTACGGGTCGACCGAAGGCTGAAAGAGAACCATGAAAAGGGATTCCAAACTGACCGGGAATCAGTCAAGCGCGAGATGATTGAGCGCGACAGGCTCGACAGTGCGAGAAAGTGTGCGCCGCTCAGAGTTGCCGACGACGCCATCGTAATCGATACGTCACATCTTACCATTTCGGAAGTGCTGTCTCTCGTTGAAGGTTACGTGAGGAGGCGGACAGGATGATGTACACGGTGGTCCTCGGTTTCGCTCGGCTGGTGACGAAGTTCATCTGGTCACTCCATATTTATGGCCGGGAGAATGTGCCCAAGCAAGGGCCTTTGATCGTTGCTGCCAATCACATTCACTGGATGGACCCCGTGGCCTTGGCGATCGCTATTCCCCGAACTGTTAGATTCATGGCCAAGCAGGAGCTTTTCAAGAACCCGGCGTTTGGTTGTTTTGTCCGGTCCCTCGGAGCGTTCCCAGTGAAACGAGGCGAACCGGACAGGGCCGCCATTCGGACGTCCCTTGAGGTGTTGAGGGACGGGGGCGTGCTGGGCTTATTTCCGGAAGGTACGCGCAGCAGGACTGGACACTTAAAAGAGGCAGAACCTGGAGTGGCGGTGCTGGCAGTGAGGGGCAAGGCGCCCGTGCTCCCTGTCGGGATCACCTGCACGTCCGGTTTTCCGAAGGGCGTTACGGTGAATATTGGACGTCCTATGAGATTTGAGCAGTTTTATGACCAGAAAGCGAAGATGTCCACTTACCGGGATATCGGACGAGAGATTATGAAAGAGATATCCCGGCTGAGAGAAGGAGCGAACGACACGGTATGAAGCTTATGCTGGCGCGGCACGCCGGCTTTTGTCCGGGCGTCAAGAGAGCTATGGAGATGGCGGAGAACGCTTTGAAGGAAGGTCCTCTTGTCGTGCTCGGACCACTCATCCATAATCGCGATGCCATCGCGCACATTGAGAGGATGGGCGCGGTGATGGCAGGAGACCTTCCTGAACGGGGGCCTGCTCGGGTGTTGCTACGTACCCACGGTTCTGCGCCTTCAGTATACTCGGAAGCAGCACACCGGGGCATCGCGGTCCTGGATGCGACGTGCCCGTTTGTGCGCCGTGCGCAGGAAGCTGCCTCTCATCTGGCGAAGCAAGGTCGTACCGTTGTCATCGTAGGGGATCCCGAACACCCGGAAGTGCAGGCGCTTTCGGCGTGGGCAGGCCCAGGATCGGTGGTGGTGCGCAATGAGGAAGAGGCGCGCGCGCTGGTGATTGATGGTGCTGCAGGCGTAATTGCGCAGACTACCATCGAACCCGGCATGTACGAGGAAGTGCTCTCCGTGCTGAAGCAACGTTCAGAGGACGTAGTGGCGGTGGACACCGTATGCCTGGCGACGCA
>DYEP01000237.1 GCA_020725675.1 Symbiobacterium sp.
TACGGTTCTTCTTCTATACTCAAACGTGATTTTCATTCTATGTGGCGCCGTGCGCGGCATGGGGGTCTAACCGTCATACTGCGTCAACAACAGAGGCAGACGCAGTCTTTTCGCTCGGGTTCATCTATTGTACTCGACTAACGTAAGAACGGTAGCAGCGCCCTTGTTCTCATATTTCACCAGGCGATTTGGGCTCTCCACTTCAATCCACGCCGACTGCCCGATGCCCTTTATGTCTACTTTCCAGCAGACGAATTCCCCGGTCTCTGTGCGCACGGCCTCTTTTCCCACAACCTCTACGGTGAGCTGAGTCTTACCTGCAGTGCGGGTAACTATGACGTTGAACGTACCCTTCCAACCTTCCTTAAGAGGCATGGCGCGCAGCAGCATGGTGAACTGCTCGTTGTCATAGTAGGGCTGGGAGGGAAGCCGTACGTCTACGTTTTGAGCGCCTTCAGGCAGCTGCGCATTGATATTCACTTTATTGCCTTGATAGAGTGCGACATACGTAGCCACACCGCCCGGGGCGTTCCGTTCAAAGTCAGTGCGCACCGGCACCAGTGAGTCTTTGTCCACTACCACAGAGGTTCGCTCCGTGAAATTGGCCGACGCAATTTCTGTAATGCTCGTGATCACCCAGTTCTCGTCCTCTTTCCCTGCATGAAGCGTTACGGTTCCCAAGACCTGGCCTTTCTGTTCCAGCCTGAGCACACTCGTTTCCCCTGGTTTCCAGGGAACTCTGAGTTGTACCTGCGGGGACTGCCTGCACCCCGCCAGTGAAAAAAACAGTACAGCTGCAAGGAGCGCGTGTGTCCATTTAATATGTCTATTTGGCATGAGCCGTCACCAGCTTTCTTCTCAGATAAAAAAGCGCTGCGCCTGAACCCACCATTAGGAAGAGGTAGAGGGCTGTAATAGAAAATACCCCTGCCTGTACCAGTACTATTCCATAGTTGAGCAGCGCGTGATATAGCGATCCGCCGAGCCAGGAAAGAAGCTTTGTTATAGGTCCCCCCCGGTACCAGAAGTACCATATAAGGCCTGCGGCGCCCACGTGAAACCCCACTGCAATGAAACGTTCCAGAGCAGATAGTGCGATGTAGGGAGCGGGCGCGACGATGGCTCCGAGAACATACGAGAGCACCAGCCACGCCTCAAAACCGCCATATCCCGCCCCTACATACACTCCTATCACTGCAGCAGTATCCTCACAAACTGGGCGCTTCTTTGACAAAAGGATACGGAAAGCCAAAACAGCGATTAGCAGTTTGGTCGATTCCTGAACCAGCCCTGACATGAATATGGCGGGTATACTGATCAAGAGTGGATCAGCAGACGCCACGTTTGGTACAACCCATGTGCTGACCATTCTTTGCAGGGGAACCTGCACGCTGGCAATGGACGGCGCAAACGCGGTAGCGCCTGCCAAAAGAAGGGCAGAGAACAGTACACGCTTTCCGGTTTCCTGGAACTGTCCCGCAAGGTGGCCGGGTGATACTATCCATACACAAGAGACGGTCATAAAAAGCGCGGCAATCAAGCCCCGGAACTCCAGCACCCTAAGCAATCCCGGCACACTTGACCAGTCCACAGAGTACTCCTGGTTAAAAAACCTAACAACTCTTGACACATAGTGCCAATCTTCATTAGGCGGCCTCCCCATGACCAGGTTTTTCGCTCCTTTCGGATTTGATTTGCCTGCCCTTGGGAACAGGCTTCGCGACAGGGAGACCTCGGCCCCGGGA
>DYEP01000238.1 GCA_020725675.1 Symbiobacterium sp.
CCCGCCTAAAAAAGCGATCTCTTTGCCCCACGATAATCTCTTACCCGCTACTTAAGGGGGTGACATTTTCACTGTCCCTTGACATATCCAATTTGTTTGGTGTGATCCGTCTGTGATATTGTTAGCTTTAAAAGAGTCTCTGAACTGTCACCTGCAATAAGCGGGAAGGATCTTGAGCGCTGTGAAGAATGAGTGGGGTGTCACCTTGGAAAAGTAGATGGGCGCAATACAATGCGGGCTACTGGGAAGAATCATCACTTAGAGTGTTTATCTGCTACTTTTGATGCCCCGAAGGAATCAGGCTTGATCTTTGCGTCAAAACCGCTGCCTACTACCATGCCAACTATTTCTTTAACCAAGTTTCTGGTCTCACCATGCTGGCCAACATCGATATGAATTTCAATGTCGAGGTTCGCCCTCTGATCTCGAGCCATTCTCTCATACACTCTGCTGGCGACACTTAGACTGAGTGACGTCTCATAAAATATCCTCTGCCTGAGACTGGTGATCTTTCTGTCTTTGCGCTTTGAGTAGTAGTACCTGGCGCCCTTGCCTAGTCTGTGAACCACTACAGCCGTGACAAAACAAACGTCGTCCCGAGTATGTGAGTCTGTGCCAATGATAAGCTTATAACTCTCGTCGGGGGCTTCTTTAATGAACTTGATTATATCATCAAACATCTTTTCAAAACTCATGATACCCTTTGTAGGGCTGATAAAGTACACTACTCCTTACCTCCGTTTTTAGTCTGGAAGCCTCCCAAGCAGCAGCGAAACGCTCGCGTCAGTTGGACAAACTCATCGAGCGACAACGACTCCGCTCTGCGTTCGGCCTGTATATCGGTTGAGGCCAGGATGGAACAAACGATCTCTTTATCTACACCCAAGGTGCCAGAAAGGCTGTTCGAAATAGACTTGCGCCTTTGGCCGAAGGCACCTCTGAGAATCCGTGATAGCTCTGCAGGGGAGACATCTGGCTCCCGCTTCCTCGGTACTAAACGCAAGACTGCCGAAAGAACTTCGGGCTTTGGATAGAATACTCTGGGAGATACAACGGCCGCCTGTTCCACCTTGCAGCAATATTGCACAAGGACACTCAAGCTTCCATAGGCTCTGGTGTTCGGCCTCGCGACGAGACGATCAGCAACCTCTTTCTGCACCATTAACGTGCAAGATTCCCAATAACTCTCCATAACTAATCTTGTGATAACCTGAGACGTTATGTAGTATGGGAGGTTGGAAATGATCTTTACCGGCGGCGATTGTCCAAACTGCCCGAGATCATTTAACACGTCCGCTTCAGTGAAATCCTTGTGCAAGAATGCGGTCGTCGGATATTCGGCGAAGTTCCAGCAAAGGAACTCGTACAGTTTTCTATCCACCTCGTATCCCAGCAAGAATCCAGCTTCCTTCATTACGATGCTGGTCAATGCACCCGCACCGCAGCCGATCTCAACAACGGTATCGCCGCACCCTATGTCCGAAATACGAACGATACTCAGCGCTACATTGCGATCAATTAGGAAATTCTGGCCAAGTCTCTGATTTGGCCTGATGCCCCTGCTTTCGAACTCCTCCCTCAATGCACTGAAAACAAATGGATCAATTTTCATAAGTCTCCCTAACCCCGAATCAAACTGAAATAAGTGGAGGCTGCTATACGGCAACCTCCGTGATCCCAAACAGCCTTACAGTGTTTTCGTATACGGTCTCCGCTAGTTGAACCGGACTTATCTTCCGTATTGCGGCCAACCTCTCCGCGACATACGAGACGAACGCCGGCTCGTTACGCCTACCTCTAAATGGTATTGGGGTAAGGTAGGGGCAATCAGTTTCTATTAAGATTCTGTCTGCAGGGACGTATGCCGCAGCAGCTGCCAATGTGGAGTTCCCTGAATACGTGACCGTACCTGCGAACGAAACATAAAGTCCAAGGTCAAGAGCCTTTCTGGCGTGGTGAAGGTCTCCAGAAAAGCAATGCAAAACCCCCCTATTCTGGGGAGGATTAGCCTCCAAAATACGCAGAGTCTCCTCATAGGCGTTTCTTATGTGGATTACAACCGGTAGGTTTGCCCGGCTCGCCAGTTCAAGATGATTGAGAAATGCCCGCTCTTGGTCCTCCCTGGGGGAAAGATTACGATATAGGTCCATCCCCGTCTCTCCCACAGCGCACACCTTGGGGACGGACAGGAGCGCCGATAGCTCCCCCCAAATATCTTCATCAAGTGCTTTTGTATAGTGAGGATGTATGCCCACGGTCGCCCACATACCGGAGTATCTCTCTGCCTGTCGTATCGCCAAACGGGACGATTTTAGGTCGGTCCCCACGTTTATTATCACCCGCACGTTGTCCCTGGTCGCTCGCATCATGACCTCGTCCACATCGCGCGCGAATTCCCTCGCGTTCAGGTGCGCATGAGAATCGGCCAGTAGGTTCATTACTTTACCCTGCTCCCGTCCGGAATTTCTTCAGCTACGGTCAGTAAAGAAAGCTTATCACCGTCTTCAGCGGCCAATACCATACCCTGTGACTGAATCCCCTTGATCGTAGCGGGCTTCAAGTTTGCGACGATCACTACCTGCCTGCCTACAAGATCCCGGGGCTTGTAGTGCTTCGCAATACCAGCAACTATAGTTCGTTTTTCGTATCCAAGATCAACCTCTAGTTTTAGTATGCGGTCGGCTCCTGGTATGTTCTCCGCGGAAATCACACGCGCTACCCTCAGATCCACCTTCCCGA
>DYEP01000239.1 GCA_020725675.1 Symbiobacterium sp.
ATCTCTTCTCCCAGGCGGTTCAGCGCGTAACCTCCCAGGGCGAGCACTGCGCGTTTGAACTCCTCCCTGCGTATTGTCTCGAGCATTTTCTGAACCTTCGGTTCTTCATATATATCACATGGAACGACCAGGTCGTAATCCTCATCAGCGAGCGGAATGAACCCGAGGTCGAGCGCCCTTGCTGCCGCCAGTATTCCAAGGCCTGCATCTGCCTCACCTGAAGCGACTGCAGCAGCAACAGCCATGTGAGTGAACTCCTCTCTATCATAGCCTTTGATCCGCGACGAGTCGAGCCCAAGTCTCTTCAAGTGGTAGTCAAGCAGCACGCGCGTTCCGGCACCGCGTTGTCTGTTGACGAACACCACATCCTGGCGCAAGAGGTCGTCAAAATTCCTGATGCCCTTTGGATTTTGTTTTTGGACTATAAGTCCTTGAGTCCGGCCGAACAGCTTGATAAGCACCACTTTTTTACCTCTTAAACTGCGCCGGATCCACGAAATGTTATATTCCCCCGTATCTTCATCCAGGAGGTGTACTCCAGCGGCGTGAGCCTCGCCCTTTCGTATCGCAAGCAATCCCCCCAGGCTGCCCACGTGAGCAGAGGATAGCCCCGAGCCGATGTAGTAGCGTTTCATGAGGCTGGCAAGCAGGTCAAGGGTCATGTCATGGCTGCCCACCACTACAACGGTGTCCTTGATCTCCTGGAGCGGGCGTAAGAGCTCGATGCTCACCTCTGTCCCCTCTTGTACCCCTTCTGACAGCCGTGCAATACGCAACAGTCCATCTGCCCTCACCATAGAGGTGACAAGTCCGGCCCCTCTCGCAATTGGAACGGCAACCAGCCTGCCCCCCACTTCTCCCAGCTTGACTCTCACGACCTCTTCAACGCCCAAAGACGATACGACCCGGCGGGACAGTACAGCTTGGACCATCTGAGTTTTGGGTTCCGGTATTCCAAGAAACCTGTAGATCACTGGCTTTAGAAACAAGGATGCGGTCAGCGCTGCTGAGACCGGGTATCCAGGTATACCCATCAGGCACTTCCCTGATGCGTAGCCCAAGATCACGGGCTTTCCCGGCTTTATAGCCACGCCATGAACAATCACGCAGCCGAGATCGCCGAATGCCTCCGCGGTATGATCCTCTGTACCTGCAGAAGAACCGGCATTCACCACCACAATGTCGCACTGCGCAACCGCTTCCGCAACCCGCATGCGAATTTGCTCCCTATCATCGCGTACAGGAGGCATCACGCGAGGTACCCCGCCCCACTCTGTGACATAGGCAGCCAGCACTGCAGAGTTGAACTCGGGGACCTGACCGGGAGCAAGCGCCTTGCCAGGTTCGGCCAGTTCGCTGCCTGACGGGATGATAGCCACCACAGGCTTTTTCTTCACAAGCACCCGGGTGACGCCCGCTGCCAGTATGGCACCGAGATCGATGGGCCTGAGCACGTGCCCTTCGGGCAACACCATTTCAGTGGCGACTATATCCTCGCCAATCAGCCGCACATGTTGCCAGGGAGATGCTGGAGAGATTATCTCCACGAACTCGCCATCCACTTCATGCACGTCTTCGATCATAATTACCGCGTCGTATGGGGGGAGCACCGGGTTGCCGGTATTTACATACACAGCCCCGTGACCCAGCCTGAGTCGGAGTGGAGACGACGGAGTCGCCCCGGAGGTATCGCGGGCACGCACCGCGATGCCATCCATGGCGGCTGCATGATAATGAGGGGAAGAGACGCCAGCATATACCGGCGCAGCAAGCACGCGACCCAGAGCGTCCCTCGGGTCTGCTTCTTCCGCGCCAGCAAGCGCCCAAAAGCCCTCTTTGTCCAGCGCTCGTTCAAGCTTGAAGTAGGCGTCCTGCCATGGTATGGTCTCAAGGTACACGTTTCTTGACATATTGCACCCCGTTAAAACAGTATCACTTCCAGCTCGCTTCCGGCAGCGACGCCTTCGACGCCAAGGGGAATGCGAGCCAGCCCGTCCGCAAGAAGCATAGTGGAGATCATCGCAGAGGTACCAAGCACCGGCTCAGCAAGAAGTCCTTCGTCTGTATGCTTTAGCCTGACTCTCACATATTCTTCTCTGCCCGGTGACGAGGCCAGGCTCCTCGTGATCCGCGCTCTCACTAGCGGCCTGTGCCTCGGTCTGACCTCACCCGAAATGCGGGCGAGCACATGCCGTACCAGCTCGAGGTAGACCACCATGGCTGATACAGGATGCCCAGGCAAGCCGATGACGGGTACCCTGCCTGAGACCCCAAGAATAGTGGGTTTTCCGGGGCGCAGGGCCAGCCCGTGCGCCAGTACGCTACCTGTAGAGCGAACTGACGCAAGCGTCATGTCACGCGTTCCCACAGAACTGCCGCCGGAGATAAGTATTATGTCAAATTCCCCGGACGCTTTTTTCAGAAGGTCAGTGAGCGTTTCACCATCATCCGGAACGATGCCGAGGTACTCAGGCAAAGCGCCGTCTCCCTGGAGGTAGGCGTAAAGCGTAGGGCCATTAATGTCTCGGATGGACGCTGCGCCGCAGCCGGGGGCCTCTGGGGGCACCACTTCATCTCCTGTAGAGATCACGGCTGCGCGCGGCTTGGCGAACACGGGTATGGAGGTGACTCCTACGCCCGCGAGCGCACCGATCTCCTGAGGCCTGATGCGGGTCCCGCGAAACACTACCACGCTATGCCTCGTAATATCCTCGCCCGCTCTGGTCACATTTTCAAAAGCACCAACAGGCTTGGCGATGCCCACCATTCTGTCTCCGAAGTCTTCAGAGTGCTCCACCATACACACTGCATCCGCACCAGCAGGCAGCACACCTCCGGTAGGGATTTTGGCCGTCTCACCGGGACCTATGGAAAACTCCGGTACCAAACCCATATACACCTCACCAGCGACCCAAAGCAAGGCAGGCATAGACTCACTGGCACCGTGCGTGTCTTTCGCCCTGACAGCCCATCCATCCACTGTCGAACGCCCGGCCTCTGGCACATTCACTGGCGAGATGATGTCTTCTGCACAGACCCTGCCCAAAGCTTCGCCGAGCCCCACTCTCTCAAGGGGTGGTTCTACGCCGGAGAGCAGTTCATCGTAAATCCTTTTCGCTTCAGAGACGGTTATCACTTCAAGCATAGTGTTCTCCCCACAGCTACTTCCCGAAACACCCTAGTTGACAGCCATGAATCTTCACACCCATCCAGTCGAGCGCCTCGCCCACCTTAGCCGGAGAGACATTCAGTCTGTTGGCTACAGCGAGCGCAGCAGGACATGAAATCCCATTGTCTCTCACATATTTCTTCAACTCTTCAATGAGTTGGTCCTCAGGTCTTTCCATATTCCCCCTAGGCTTCATAGCTGATCCCTCCGAGAATGAAATAAGCGCAGCCGCCGCGAGGCAGTGCGCCTTTGGACTTCGCACTCCTTTCCGACAGCGGGAGGTTCGCCTGTTTCCAGACGGACCCTTCGGCCGTGAAGGCCTGCGGCCATGCAGCCCTGGGATAACCTTTAGGCCGGATGGCTCGGAGCATTACTTAGTTCTATTCGGGGACCGGCTATTCCTGCTTGATTCGCTCACAATGAGTCATAACGTGGAACTTCCCGGCCTTGGCCTGATTTATCAGTGTAATGCCCAGCTTGTCTGCTAGTTCGACAGCCAGGTCAGTCGCTGCTGCTCTAGCGACGAGCACCGGTATGCCGAGCCGGGCGCATTTGAGCACAATATCGGACGAGGTCCTCCCCGATACTAATAACATGGTATCGTTTGTGGAAATCCGGTTAATTAGGCAATGACCTGCGATCTTGTCAACAGCATTGTGACGGCCAATATCCTCTCTCCTGATGATCTCGCGCTCGCGGTGATACAGTGAGGCGTGGTGCACACCGCGCGTGGTACGGTACAGATCCGAAGCATCGTTTAAATAGGCGGTGAGGCGGAACACCTCTTCCGGTTCAAATGTGGTGTTAGACTCTACCGGACGAATCTTCAAGAGGTCGGCTGCACGGTAAAAGCCACTTGTCGTTCCCCCGCAGCCCGAAGGTATGTTGCGTCTGCCATACACCCTGTGGGCGACGCTCCCTGGTCGAGCGGTAGTCACACGCGCCACATACTTATCTCTTTCAAGTTCAAGCGCGACCAGGTCGTCGTAATCTGAAAGTATACCTTCGTATACCAAAAACCCAGTGGCAAGCTCCGCCAGGTATTCCGGGGTAGCCATCAGGGTAACCATCTCTTCACCATCGAGAAATATGGTAAAGGGAATCTCCATCGCAACCTGTGCAGTTATTAGTCTGGGCTTTGATTCCTTCGAGTACAACGTGGCCGCGAATTCTTTGTAACGCCTCATGTATGACCTCCCAGAAGATGATACCTGAGTGTCGTTTCTATTCATAACAATGAATCCCTTCTTCACTGTGCAAATTGTGTGTTATAATCCGTGTGAAGGGCAGGTTGTTTCAATGACAGGCGTAGTGCTGGCCGGAGGCCGTTCAACAAGAATGGGAAGGAACAAAGCGTTCGTCAAGATCGACGGCCATCCAATGATCGAGCTTATCATCCGGCGGCTCTCATTATGTGTTGAAGACATCATAATTATATCAAATGAGCCCGAAGCGCTGGCGTCAGCTGGGTACCCTGTCTACACAGACCTTATCCCCGGCCGCGGGCCACTGGCCGGGATCCAGTCAGGTCTGGTCCACGCGCCTTCAACCCCCATTTTCTTCATTGCTTGCGACCTACCTTTCTTTTCAGTGCCGCTCGTCCGGCACATGCTTGAGCTGGCCGAGTGTTATGATGTGGTGGTGCCGAAGATCCACGGTTACTTCGAACCTACCCACGCGTGTTATAGCAAGTCATGCCTCCCCATGATAGAGCCCATATTAAGAGACGACGCGCCGAGAATTATCAGGCTGTACGACCAGGTCTCTGTAAAGATCATCACAGAAGAAGACGCCTCAAGATTCGGAGACTTACAGCACATGTTTTTTAATATCAACACGCCCGAGGATTTGGAGCGGGCCAGAACGTTGGGAGTGAGGATGGAGCAGTGCTGAAGAGGGTGCCTGTAAGCGAAGCAGTAGGTCGTATACTCGGTCATGACATCACACGGATCGTCCCTGGAGGTTTTAAGGGAAGAGCATTCAAAGCGGGGCAGATCATCAGGGCGGAAGACATACCGCTGCTTCTTGACCTGGGAAAGCAATCTGTATATGTATACGAACCGTCACCTGGGGAATTACACGAAGATGAAGCCGCACGAAGGCTCGGCTGCTGCCTCGCAGGTGAGGGTCTGAGTCTCACAGAACCTAACCAAGGCCGCGTGGACGTAATATCTGTTCAGGACGGCGTCCTCCGCATCGATGTAGCGCGAGTACTGGACATTAACCGTGCTGGAGACGTGATCGTGGCCACACTTCACCCCAACGTACCGGTGAAGAAAGGTCAGACCGTGGCAGGTACGAGGGCAATCCCCCTGGTAGTACAGGAGGACGTGATCAAGCGCGTCGAATCCTTGTCCTCTGCTCCCGTCATGAAAGTCTCCCCATATCTTCCGTTCCAGGTGGGGGTAGTGACGACCGGATGGGAAATCTGGAAGGGTAGGATAAAAGACGGGTCTGCCTCGGTGCTTCAAGCAAAACTTGCAGAGTATGGGTCGTCTATATTGGGGCAAGAGATAGTCCCTGATGATAAAGAGGTCATTCGCGATGCGATTATGGGGTTCGTACAGCGTGGAGCAGACATTGTGCTGGTAACGGGAGGTATGTCGGTAGATCCGGACGATACAACTCCGGGTGCAATAAGGGAAACCGGTGCAGAGATCGTGGCATACGGCGTACCGGTACTTCCAGGATCCATGTTCCTTGTATCATACCTCGGCCAGGTACCAGTACTGGGCCTTCCAGGCTGCGTATTACACGCCAGGACCACAGTGCTGGATATCTTTCTTCCCCGTATTCTGGCCGGTGACAGGCTCACGCGTTACGACCTTGTTTCGGTTGGCGTGGGTGGTCTGTGCCGTGGCTGCGAAGTCTGCACTTATCCTGCATGCTCGTTCGGCAAAAACTGGTGGACTGGTGATTGCAAACAATGATAGCGCCTATCCTCCGCAACGTAAAACCAACAGGATCAGAGCGGATCCTGATAAGCAAGGCGCTCGGGCGGGTGGTGTCAGGCAATCTATTCTCACCTGGGGATCTGCCGCTGTTTAGCCACTCAAGAGTGGACGGATACGCCGTTGATTCATCCCGCACCCCGGGCACCTTTTTAATCTCCGGAGACATCGCTGCAGGCCAGGTCCCGTGTCCACTTCCACCGGGTCACACCGCTTACATCTCCACCGGCGCCATGATACCTGAAGGCGCAGATGCCGTCATTCCGGAAGAGGACGCTCTAGTTGAACATGACAAACTGATTGTAAAGAATACGGTCCAATGCTGGTACAATGTGGTCAAGAAGGGTGCGCTGGTTACCAGAGGCGATGTGGTGCTCCGCGCAGGTACTAACCTGGGTCCAAGAGAGTTGGGTCTTCTGGGAGACCTCGGAGTGCGGACCGTTCAGGTCTTAAAAAGGCCCTCAGTTGGCATACTGGCAGTCGGTACTGAACTGGTCACCGGCTCGGATGCACGGATCCGCTCAGGAAGTAAGGCGATGCTCGAATCTGCAGCACGGCTGTGTGGAGCGGAGCCTCTCTGGCTCGGATACGTAAGGGACCGGGCTGAAGACATCTCGCAAGTAATCAAAGAGGCTGTATCCAGAGTGGATCTCTTGGTTACCTCTGGTGGTGCGCGGGGCGGACCTCATGATGTCACCCACCGCGCGTTTGAGATGGCAGGCGCCGAGCTGCACCGGCGCATTCCCTCCCACGCGTGGGCTGGGCCGTCATTTTTTGGCAAGATAGATGACATCCCTTTTTACGGGCTATCCGGCCAGCCCGGTGCCGCCCTTCGAGTTTTCGAACTGTTCGTGAAACCCACGATCGGCCGGATGCTATTGCAGAACTGGTGGAAACCCGTAGTGGCGATTTCTGGGTATTCTGGCAGCGGGAAAACCACACTGATCCGAGGTCTTGTGGAGCTTCTAGCGGCTGACGGCTATCGAGTGGGAACCGTGAAACATCACCACGGTGTTGCAGACCCGGGCGACACGAACAAAGATACCGCAGTGCACAGGGCAGCCGGAGCCAGGTGGACACTGCTTATCTCCGACGGTCCTGCAATAGCGGTGGGTGAGCTGTCCCCGGCGAGCTTTGAGTCATATCTTTCGGCAGATACCGACATTATACTGCTTGAGGGCTTCAAAACAGCCAAAGTGCCCCGCTTCTGGCTCCGCTCATCGCCCATGCCTGATGAATCCCTAAATGATCCGGACGTGATCCGGCAGTACTACAGGCCGTCCCCGCAGCTGGTGTATGAGAGCATCAAACATCTATTCCTTGTGTAACAGGGGTGCTTCGATGGATCAAGGAACGAACAGCTGCTCTGTTTCTTTTTGGCCTGCTAAGGCGTTTCCTGTCCGTACTGCGGTCCCAGGAATTCACTTGCCCGGTGGTCCCTGTAATTGGATTAGCGTTCCAGATTCGTAGCGAAAGTATTGTGGTTCATTGGGTTTTCCTGATTCGATCCAAAACATTCCGTCTCTGCCGTCGATAAAGGCGTAGAGGTTTCCCGTCGCCAGGGTCACATCCGACCGTTCAAAACGACCTTGCGCAAAGCGGTAGATCCAGACATATTGCGGTATACTGCCAGCCGACACAGCTACAATGTCTTCTCTTCCGTCTCCATCGAGATCCCCCTCCCAGGGGGTTCCCATTGTTAGCAGCATTACCAAGGAGTTGTTCTCCTGGTCATAACCAATAATTCTTCGTTCTCTGTAAGATGCACCCGCTGTAGCCGTAATGAGGAGTTCGCTACGGCCATCTCCTGTCACGTCTTTGACCTCCAAAGCCACATCATCAATCCCATAGGAGCCTATTATTCCAAGATTGTACATAAGGCCCTGGACTTCCACAGCGCCCCATACTTCGTTTGGACTCATATAGGTTTCCTCAGTGTTCATATATAGGTGCACTAGCACTCCATCACTGCCCAACCCAGATAAGCCTACGCTCCGGACCCTCTCCCAGCCCGTTTTTGGTTCTCCGGGTTCTATAGCCACCACCGTCTCCGGCACAAATTCCAGTTCGATGATTCGCTCATTCGAAGCCACTTCAGTCTGCACCGTAGCGCATCCTGTAAGGAAGAGCGTGAGAAGGATTGAAATTAACATGACTGCATAAAGGCGAGTTTTCACTTCTAAGAACCTCCCCGGGTAATTCATACGCTGGTAGACGTGGCAGGCGTAACATTGGTTCCCGGAGGCAAACTGCTTCAGATGGAAAATCCTCGTTAGAACTCCAATGGACGAACATAAGTCTGTCCAGCTCAGTAAACATGTGCTCGTACCCTGTGTGAGCGAGAATAATCGTAGCCGCTGGCTGCTTGTCTCAGTACTCAAGTTCCGACTCCCGCCCGGTACGTGAACCTCAACCCGCGCTTACCCAGTAAACACTAGGGTTGCCCTGATATCCCGTTGGACGCTCTAATTGACTAGACACGGTCCGCTATCTGTACGATGAATTTGGCCCATCCTCTTTTGACCTGTCGGTGGGTGCCCGTCCGGGAGCCGGTTTCTCAGAACGGTCCGAAGTGATGTCGAATCTTACTTGCAAACTAGGTGCGCTATGGGGATCGCGCTACTTGAGTTCACCTCTAGCCTGCTGCGAGTGCGTATACTGCAGGTCCCCATAAATATCGTAAGGGCTTGGATTAACTGAAATTTCCGCAAGCACAAGCCCTCGAGCTTGTGATGGAAGCGCCGCTAATCGGTGTTTGGAGAAAGCAATAAAATTTATAAACTTTTTAGACACTTATATAAACACTTAGAAGGACTTAAATGAACTATGTAGAAATGTTTGGTTAAAGGAGGTGATCTAGAGCGGCTGAGACACAACACTCGACAAGGAGCGAATGTAATGAGAATAGTTGATCTTCGCAGCGATACAGTAACGACCCCAACAGAGGAAATGCGAAATGCGATGGCCAAGGCGGTTGTAGGAGACGATGTACTCGGGGAGGACCCGACTGTACGGATGCTTGAGGAAAAGGCTGCAGGTTTGCTGGGCAAGGAAAGCGCACTCTTTACAAATTCCGGCACAATGAGTAACCAGATTGCCGTCATGTGCTTTTGCAGGCCTGGTGACGAAGTCATTGTGCCTGACTCTTCCCATATCTACAACCTCGAGGTAGGGGGATTGGCCGCACTGGGCGGTGTCCAGGTCCGACCTCTAGTGACTGCAGATGGTATATATCCGGAAGATGCTCTTTTATCAGCCTTCAGACAGCCTTCAATCCAGACATCGCCCACCGGGCTTGTGTGTTTTGAGAACTCGGCCGATCTGAACCTGGGGCTGGCGGTAGATGGGCAGAGATTTGACAGACTGGCAGCGATATGCAAGAGCCGGTCGATACCTGTGTACCTGGATGGTGCGAGGCTATTCAACACCGCGGTGGCTTTGAAAGTAAACGCAAGTAACCTTGCAAGGAGCGCGGATGCCGTCGCAGTATGTCTGACAAAAGGCCTGTCCGCTCCCATCGGCTCCGTCCTGGCCGGCTCTCGGGAGTTTATCGCGCAGGCGCGACGTATCCGCCAGCGTATAGGTGGTGGGTGGAGGCAAGCCGGGATAATCGCAGCCGCGGGCATTGTTGCACTGGATAGCATGGTGGCAAGGCTATCAGAGGATCATGCGCTGGCAAGTACCCTGGCGGAGGGCCTGATAGCTCTAGGACTTAGAGTGCGACCTTATCCCGTACAAACCAACATCTTACAGGTAGACCTCACAGACTTGGCGATCAACTCGCAGCAATTCGCTGATCGTCTGAGAAAGAAGGGCGTTCTGGTAAAACCGATAACCTCAGGTGCTGTTCGTATGGTCACCCACAAAGACGTTCACAAAGGTGATATCCAACTGGTGCTCCAGGCTGTTCAAGAAGTATTGATAGACAGAATTTAAAACACTGGAGGGATCACTGTTGAAACTCGGCCTCATACCAAAGTTGCTTATCGGTCTTGCTATAGGTATCGTTGTGGGTTTAGTGGCACCAGAACCGGTTATCAGGCTCACCGAGACGATACGGGTATTCCTTGGCAACCTTATTAAGTTCGTCATTCCGTTGATAATCACTGTGTTCGTAGCTGCTGCAATTACCGAATTCGGTGAGAAGGCCGGCAAAATGCTCACCCTCACTGTAGCCATCTCCTATGTATCAACCATAGCAGCTTGCGCCTTGGGCGCTCTGGTTGCATATGCGGTAATTCCGGGCTTTGCCATCCAGGCCGGTGAGGCGGCCCAGGCTGTGCAAATCGGAAAACCATTCATACAGATAGACATGCCTCCAATAATGAGTGTCATGAGCGCTCTGCTACTGGCGTTTATTGTGGGTCTGGGAATAACCTGGACCAATAGTTCGGTCCTCAAGTCCATCGTAAGCGATTCCCGAGATATAGTAGCGCTTTTAATAAAGAAACTGATTATACCCATCGTCCCCTGGTTTGTAGGATCCATTTTCGCAGGGTTGGCAGCCAAAGGCGACTTATTCGCATCCGCCCTGATCTTCGGGAAAATGTTATTACTCATCGTATTCCTCCAGGTCATATGGCTGCTCATTCAGTATCTCGTCGCCGGAGCTTACTCCAAACAAAATCCTTTCCCTGTTATCAAGCAAATGATACCAGCGTATTTGACTGCCATGGGAACTATGTCGAGCGCCGCAACAATGCCCGTTTCGCTCGAATGTGCAAAACGTGTTCAGTTTATAAAGAGTCAGGTCGCTGACTTTGTCATGCCCTTGTGTGCCACGGTCCACCTGTCAGGAGCTGCTATGACAATTACCATCAGCGCAATCACGGTATCGCTGATTACCACTGGCACCTTACCGCCACTTGGGACAATGATTACTTTCATCTTGCTTCTTGGTGTCATCGAGGTGGGAGCAGTCGGCGTCCCGGGTGGTTCGGTCATGGCAGCTCTTGGAATCCTCCAATCCACTCTGGGATTTTCGGAAGTCGCGCTCGGGTTGATGCTGACTCTGTTCATGATCCAGGACTCGTTCGGTACTGCCACGAACATCACTGGGGACGGCGCCATTGCCATGATAGTCAACAAGATATTCTCCGAGAATACCACAGCATCTGCTTAAGCTATGCGGAAGGAGATCGGAGGACCGGGTTGTCCCCGGTCCTTTCACTTTTCTCATCGACTACCCATGAATTTCACCCTGTTTGAAGGAACTTATTAACCTTCAATTGAAAAAGATCTGATGGATCCTGCTACTCAAGGAGGCTTACATGCGTGAGTGTAGACAAAGAAAGCCACATACCACTTTATGAACAGCTGGCTTTAGATATAAGGGCTCAAATAGACTCCGGGAAGTACCCTGCGGGCTCGAAACTACCCTCTCAGAGAGAACTAAGTGACGAATACGGTGTGAGTATGGTTACTGTGCGACAAGCTATTAGCCAGCTCGAAAGCGACGGTATACTCATTACCAAACAAGGAAAGGGCACTTTCGTCGCAGGGGATAAAGTTTGCCAGGCACTCGGAGGGTTGCGAAGCCTCAGTGAGGTGCTCATTGCCAGCGGCTATCAACCATCCGTCAGTGTGGATAGCTTTACGATGAGGCCGGCTCCGGAGTACGTCTCAAGAGACCTCCAGCTGGAACCAGGAGCAATGGTGCTGGAAGTCAGAAGGCGCCACCTTGTGAATGAAGAGCCCCTGGCATATGCCGTGATATACCTTCCTGAAAGCATTGCCGCAACCTTGACCAGAGAAGACCTCCAGAGACATCCCATCTATACCATTTACGAACAGACGCTCGGAATCAGACTAGGCACGGCCACTCAACGAATCAGGGCTGTTGCTGCCACAAGCAGTATAGCCGAGGCTCTGGGAATTCCAGAAGGGACCCCGACTCTCTCTGCTCAATGGGTCACCAGGGATTCCCGAGGTGTCCCGGTAGAATGGATTAATATTTTTTACAGAGCGGACATGTACGAGTTTGTCATAGAAGTACATAGAAATGGGATAGGTCATCCCCCGACGTTGACACCCACGTCTTCCAAACTGGGCAAAAGAGAAGGATGACACGTGGTGCAGGCGGTAAAATGTTTTTCACCACTGCGTTGATCTCAGCCAGCTGCTGCCTAAATCTGACCGATCTCCCTTCTTTATAGCAGTATCCAGAACACGCCATCAGTACCGTCGATATACGCGTAAGAGTTTCCTGTAGATTGAACAACATCTGCACGCTCAAAAGTTCCCCGTTATAGAGGTAGAACCAAGGGATGCTGCCGGCACACAAACTCCCACACTACTGCTGGTGCCACCCCCTTTATTTTTGGGTACTATTGCCCGTGGGCGTTTTCCAAGCCGTCGGCGAGGATCGTACCAATTCATTCACGCCTAGCCATCTTTTTCACGAGCATAACCTCTTGACCTCGTGCTGTGGCGAACTGGTTATCATTGATAATTGATGCGTGAAATGACGCAAAAGAGTTAAGGTCAGCCCGTCGAATTCCTTATCCCCCGTCAGGACCTGCAACAACAGGAAATTCAAGGCAGCTAAGCGAAAGGTCTCCAAGAATAAGAATGTACAGAAAGGGTGAGACGGTGAAAGTAGTTGCGGTGTCCGGTTCGCCCAGAATGAAGTCGGTAACCGAAAGTCTGCTGAACTGTTTTCTTGAAGGACTCGGCCCTGATACAAGTATTACCCGGTTTTACCCTTATCGGATGAACCTGAAGTTCTGTCAGGCTTGCTGGCATTGCTGGTTGAAAACCCCGGGCAAGTGCGTGCTGGACGACGACATGGCTGATGCCCTCCTTGCGCTTGATGAGGCAGACCTGGTCGTACTCGCAAGCCCCCTGTACGTTGACGGCTTTCCGGGGGCAGTCAAGGCATTTGTCGATCGTATCATCCCACTGATTGAACCTGCTATCACTGTAGATGCGGAAGGCCATTCAAGACACAGAAGAAGGCGGATGCATCACCAGACCGCAGTCCTCATCGCCACTTGCGGTTTCCCTGAGGTGGATAACTTTAATGTCATGCGCTCGCATTTTGTGGCCATGTGCAAGAACGCGGGTTGGAATTACGGGGGCGAGCTCGTCATTTCTCAATCAGGCATAGCACGGGTCCCCGGAGTCTTTGATGAAAAGTACCTGCTCGCCAAGAAGGCCGGTCAAGAATGTCGACTTGGACGGATCTCTAACGAGACCATGGAATCGATATCACGACCCATCCTCGATCATGAAACCTACCGGCAGGTTGTCAACGCGTCGTTTGAAGGGGGTTTCAGGGGTCAGGCTAGCGAGCTGTTGCGCCAAGCCCTGAACGGGGACAAAAAGGCCCTTGTCTGAGTGTACCCGTTGCAGGCTGGCCTGGGCGGTTGTAGCAATCGGTACGAAAGTCGGCCACTGTGCAGCAACCGTTTGTCAAAGAAGGTCTCTCCGTCGTCATGCCCGTAAAATCGGGCGAAACCGCACAAAGAAAGGAGCGAACACCTGGGGTTCGGAGAGGCCGGCGCCAGGCAAAAACCCAGGGGAGGACTTTGTTTGATTTTCTGCTCGATCAGCCAACTCTGGATCTTCGGGACGAGGTGCGGAAGTTCGTTCGGCACGATGTAGACAGGCAGCTAATACTGGACATGGATGCAGACAAGGTGACTTATCCTACCAGTTTCGTCAAGGCCGCCGCATCCAGAAATCTGCTTGGTCTCAGATTCCCTAAACAGTGGGGAGGCAGGGAGCTTGGATGGATGCAGGAAGTGGTCGCACTGGAAGAGGTAGGAGTGCTTGGAACATCGCTTGCGTGCCTTTATTCGCTACCCAGCATCGTGGGGGAAGCAATATGGCGGTTCGGAACGGATGAGCAGAAACGGAAATACCTTGCCCCGACTTTGAAGGGGGAAATATTCGCTGCTGAAGCGCTTACAGAACCAAGAGGCGGTTCGGATTTCTTTGGTGCTACCACCCATGCATACCGCAAAGGCGACTATTGGGTATTGAACGGGCAAAAGCGCTTCATCGTAGGTGCTGAGGGCGCCAGCTACTTCATGGTGTACGCCCGGACCGATCCGGACGCTCCGCCCCACAACTCACTTAGTGCATTCCTGGTCGATCGAGGAGCTGGCGTGCACGTCGGGCACATTTACGGCCTGATGGGTACTCGGGGCGGGGGGGCAGGAAGGGTCGTGTTCCGCGACGTTCATGTGCCCGAAAGCAACCTGCTCGGCGAAGTCAATCGGGCCTCGGACATCTTTTATCAGATGATGATCCCCGAGCGCATGACCAGCGCTGCAGGAGCGCTTGGGCTGGCCAGGGCAGCTCTTGAGGTGGCGGCCCGGTACAGCACCAGACGAAAGGCATTTGGTAGAAGAATCAAGGAATTTCAGGCAGTCAGTTTCAAAGTGGCGGACGCCTGCACAGAGCTGGACGCGGCTCGCTCTTTGGTGTTGACGGCAGCAGCGGCAGTCGACCGGAACTGCCACCCGTCGCTTCAGCGAAGGATGGTATCGGAGGCCAAAAAATTCGCTACCGAGGCGGCGTGGAAGATTGTGAACCACGCAATGCAGATAATGGGAGGCATAGGCTATACCAACATTTACCCGGTGGAACGCCTTCTCCGCGATGCGCGGCTGATTATGATATGGACTGGAACTAACGAGATCATGGACCTTATTATACAGCACGAGTATTACAAACAGTTCGAACAGACCACAAGCAGCGCAAGAGATGTTGAAAGCGATGCCCAGGGAGCACACCTTCTCGAGGAAAAGGTGTATGAGTGAAAGTCTGAGGAGCGAACGGGGCACCCGTTCGCTCCTTGTTGCAGAGCAAGGCTTAATCAAGAGGACCCACGGTGGTGCCGTGCCGGCCACAAGCACTGCGTTTGAGCCAAGTTTCTTTCAGAAAGAGATTGAGTTCATTGAAAAAAAGAAGTCCATCGGCCGGAAGGCGGCGGAGATGATCGTTGAAGGGGAAACGGTCATTCTGGATTCCGGTACCACGACCCTGCAAATAGCAAAGTACTGCGCAAGCAAACGGAACTTGACGGTGGTTACCAAGTGAACCTCCCCTGGCTGAAGCCAGAG
>DYEP01000240.1 GCA_020725675.1 Symbiobacterium sp.
TCTTCCGATCTGAGCTTTTTGCGACGAATACTCTTTCACCAGGGAAGCTATCTTCGAAACGACCGTATGATCTGCAGGCCGAAGCACCGTGATTTCCAGTGCACCGTCCCCGTTAATGGTTCCGGCGAACACTTTATCGCCAGGTCTTTTGTCTACTGGCAGGGACTCGCCGGTGATGCTGGCCTCGTTCACCGATGAATCCCCGGCAGAAACCTCGCCATCTGCGGGGATGCTTTCTCCCGGAAGGACCAGCACCACGTCGCCGGGCATAAGGTCCTGCGCTGGAACCTCCACCCATCCGTCTCCCGCCTTCCTCCTCGCCCTGTCCGGTACAAGCTCCAAAAGCGCCTGGATAGACCGCCTTGACCTTTCGGAAGCTCTCTCTTCCAGATACTCACCGATTCCAAACAACGTCAAGACCAGCGCAGCTTCGGCCCATTCGCCCAATACAAATGCGCCCAGGGCAGCTATAGTGGTCAGAAGATTGATATCCGCCCGCCCAAAGCGCAAAAGCACTCCAAACCCGGACCATCCCACGGGAATCCCGGCAGCCAACATGGCTGCGGCAAAGGCCCACCTGTACCAGTTGAAGCCCGCCTCCTTGAGAACGAAGCCCAGCACAACGAGGATCACTCCGGCCAGGGGCGCGGATTTCACCAGGAGCGCGCCCTCTAAAGCTTCTTCGCCGGAGTGCCCATGTCCGTGGTAGTGAACCTCCTGTCTCAGGACATATCCGGCAAAGTGGGTATGACCGTTACGGCACTCGCAGTTTTCGTGGGTTTTCGGCTGGCATGTGCAACTCTTCTCACGGTTCACTGATATCTTCTCCTTGCCTTCTCGCCGCCCCATAGTCTCCTCCCGGCTACAAAACCATGGGATAACCCCGGAAACGGAGGAGTTCGTCAGTTGTGGCTTGCGTGCTTCAAAGCTTCCTCCAGCAGATGCGCCACATGCTCGTCGTCCAGGGAGTAGCAGACCCTTTGCCCGACGCGCTTCGTCCTGACCAGACGCGCAGCTTTGAGAAGCCTGAGGTGATGCGAGACATTGGACACGGACGTACTCAGTGCTGCGGCGAGGTCGTGAACACAGAAGCTCTCCTTTGACAGAAGGTACAGGATTTTCGCCCTGGTCTCGTCCCCCATGACCTTGAAGAGCGTAACTACGTAGCTCATGTCGGGCACCGCGTCTTCGAACCGCTGGACTTTCTCGGCATCAAGCGGATGGGGCTCACAGTTTTCGTCCACCTGAAACATGAGACGCTCCCTTCTTTTTGTCTCCTTAGCCGAATTATACGACTCCCAAGCTGTTTTGTTGAGTAATTGAGCATATGCTCAACAGATCCAGCTCGTCAGCCGGTTCCGATGAAGGCGCAGCAGTAAATTCCGGGAATTACCTGGGCTATGAGTTGAGTCAGCCGGAAAACCGCCACGCTACCCCGAGTTACGCTGTAGCTCGATCCTCGAACAGGCGCGGTTCGTACCCAACCGGCAAAACAAAAGGCTCCCCGTTTAACCTCTTGACGCCTGTTGGGCAGCGGGACTCAAGAGGAGCTATGAACCCTGATATGAAGCCAGCCAAGTATTGTCGTTACGTCGTATAATCCCGTTTTTTCCGCCGCGAACTCAAAAGACGTTCGATTCCGATGGCGAGCAAGACGGCTCCAAGGATGATGAAGGGTGCAAGTCGGCCTAGCGTACCGGTGCCAGTGCTCGCGGAGGATATGGCCACCATGGGTATGGCGGCAAGTTTCTTTTGGGCGATGTCGTACGCCTTCAAGAGTTTTGCCTGGCTCTTCCCTGGAGGTACCAGCATGTCTATAACATTGGGTTCGCCAGGCTGATTTGAGCCGCCGCCGAACCTCCACTGGGCACCCTGTTCAGTCACATCCCGCACTCGCCAGTTACCCTCGGAAGGAAATCCCTCCTGCCCCATGATTAGGACATTGAACTTCTCGGGCACGCCCACGATGGATATGGGCACGCGGATCACGACCACGCCCTTCGCCTCGTCTACGAGCACTACCGGCTTCGCTTCGGGTATTTCTTGAAAGTCGGGTCCGAACGTTTTCTGAATCCACCCTTCGACCCAGATGGCATGGTCCCATTCGTTGCCCGGCTGGAA
>DYEP01000241.1 GCA_020725675.1 Symbiobacterium sp.
ACCCTCGCGATGTCCTCCTCCGTGCAGAAGCCCATCTTCACGAGCGTCTGCCCGAGAAGCCCTTTATTCCCCTTCTTCGTGTTGTGGATCCGCAGCGCTTCCTCCAGTTGGGCTTCCGTGATGATACCTGCATTGACTAGTCTCTTCCCGATGTAGTCCCGAGACTGATCATGTTTCATTCCTGTTTGGCCACACCCCTTGCTTTGCAAGACCGGAGCTCCTGTCAGAGCCATCCGGCGCTCCAGCAATACCCACAGGCATGCTACGTTATACACGAATAGTCATGGCAAGCCAGTTATATTATCTTTATCTACTTATGCTATTTCCCTTGAATTTCCTGTCAGTCAGAGGGACATCTTTTAATTACCGGTCTCGGGATCTTCAGCTCCACCTGCTATTCCTTGAGCGCTCGGCACCTGATCTCTCCTGAATCTGTTTCCATAATTCGGAATTCGGTATTGCTCCACTGATTGCCACGTCCCCGGGTAAACAGACTGAATGCCTGTTTCAGTACATTGGGCTCAAACCCGTACCTTTTCGGAACGGTCAGCTCTACCAGATATATCTGCCTTGTAGGTTCACGCTCCACCTCCTGCCTGATCCTTGTAACAACTTCCTCAACGAGCGAGAATTCGTGCAAATACTGTCACCTCCAAGAGGCTAGTCTTGCCGTCCTGAAAACAAAACATTTATGGGGCATAGTTCGTTCAACCCGCTTTTGATACGCCGGGCAAACAAAAAGAGCGGGGCGGATGCCCCGCGTGGCATGGAGAAGGTCCCGAGCCAGGGAGGGGGGTTCCAAGACCAATCGCAGCAGCCCCGCATAACCGGTGGAGGATGGGGGAACCGGCTATTCACGAGGAGCCTGGCGCGACGGGTATGGCCTGAAAGCCCGGGACCCTTCCAAAATTCTCATTCTGCCTCGTTAAAGGTTTCACAAATTGAGCGGCGAATTGTTCCGTACGTGTATTGCCCGAGCGCACCCCCGCATCTTTGAGAATCGAAACTAAAC
>DYEP01000242.1 GCA_020725675.1 Symbiobacterium sp.
ATCTATGTAAATCAGCAGGAACTGGTTACCATCCTGTGCACGCCAGTCAAGCTCAATTACCTCGTCCTCGGATTCCTGTATGCGGAGGGAATCATCTCGGCTGTCGGCGACGTGGTAATGATGCGGGTATGCGAAGACGATTCGCTGGCTGATGTGAGGCTGAGCAACCCTGCCTATAAATTGCCGGAGCATAGGACACTCACCTCCGGATGTGGTGGCGGTGCGACTTTCAAAACCCGGGGACAGAGGGTTGATTCGCATCTTGTCGTTACACCGGTGGAAATACTGTCGCTGCTGAAGCAGCTTCAAGAGAAGATGGAGCTGTACCGGCTTACCGGAGGGGTGCACACTTCAGCTCTGTCTGATACCGGGAACCTGCTCGTAGTAGCTGAGGATATCGGACGACATAATACCCTGGATAAGATCCAGGGCGAATGTCTAATGAGGGGAATATCAACCAGAGATCAGCTGCTTTTAACCACGGGTCGCGTTTCGTCGGAGATGCTGCTCAAGGCGGCAAAGATGCAGCTCCCGGTTGTTGTTTCGCGGCACTCGCCGACAGGGAGCGCCGTTTGGCTTGCTCGTGAGCTGGGTATTACTCTTGTGGGCCAGGCGCGTGGCGGACGCCTGCTGGTGTATTCCCGACCGGAGCGACTTGGCCGCTCATCAAATTAAGTTCGGCACGGGTAAACAAAAGCTGACGAGGTGATAGAAAGTGGGAAAAGAACTAATGGCGAAAGAGCTGGAGACAATAGGGGGACAGCTTGTCAAGAGCCTTGCGGGCGGTAGCTTTGGGGACGTAATGGTTGTCGGTGGCGGCATCAGCGGCATTCAGGCCTCCCTGGATCTTGCCGCGGCCGGTTTTAAGGTTTACCTGGTGGAGAGAGCGCCGGCCATTGGCGGCCATATGGCCCAGCTGGACAAGACCTTTCCCACCAACGACTGCTCCATGTGAATACTCTCCCCCAAGCTGGTCGAGGTCGGCCGGCATAGCAATATAGAGGTCCTTACCTATACGGAAGTGGACAGCGTGGAAGGGGAAGCGGGCGACTTCAGGGTAACGCTGACTAAAAGGCCCAGATACGTTGATGAGAGCAAATGCACGGGCTGTACTGTCTGTGTGGAGTACTGCCCGGTCAAGTATCCTGATCCCTTTAATCAGGAGATATCGAAGAATAAAGCCATCCATATCTACTTCTCTCAAGCGATTCCCCTTGTCACTTATATAGATGAAGAAAGCTGCCTTTACCTCAAAGAGAAGAAATGTCAGATCTGCAAAGCAGTCTGCCAGAATAGCGCCATAGATTTTAACCAGGCGGCGGAGAAGCTGGAAGTAAAAGTAGGGGCGATAATACTGGCTCCGGGCTTTGAGCCCTTTGATCCCCGCCGCTTGAGGGAGGACTACGGCTACGGCAGGTTTGAGAACGTGGTAACCAGTATGGACTATGAGCGGCTGTTATGTTCCACCGGTCCGTATGAAGGCGAGATCCGCCGTGCTTCGGACAAGCAGCATCCCCGCAGGATCGCCTGGATCCAGTGTGTGGGTTCCCGGCAGGTTCTCCCGGGCGGCAACAGCTACTGTTCGGCCGTATGCTGCACCTACACCCAGAAGCAGGTGATTTTAACCAAAGACCATGATCCCGCTGCCGAGTGTACCGTATTCCATAACGATATTCGCTCCTACGGCAAGGATTTTGAGCGCTTTTACGAAAGGGCGGAGAATCTTCCCGGGGTTCGCTTTATCCGTAGCTATGTCTCCGTAGGAAAAGAGGACCCCAAGAGCAAGAATGTAACGATAAGATACTCTACTTCTGAGGATGGGGTAAAGGAAGAAGAGTTTGACATGGTGGTCCTATCCGTGGGATTGAACCCTCCTGCTGGCTATGAGGATCTGGCGCAGCGGTTCGGCATCGAGCTTGATGGCCGCGGGTTCTGCAAGACCAATCCCCTTAATCCTCTGGAGACCTCTCGCCCGGGAATTTTCATCAGCGGTGCTTTTCAGGGCCCGCTGGATATTCCCGAGTCGGTTTTTAGCGCCAGCGGTGCCGGTTCCCGGTGCGGTGAGCTCCTTGGCTACCGCCGGGGCAGGCTGGCCAAAGAGA
>DYEP01000243.1 GCA_020725675.1 Symbiobacterium sp.
ATGAACCGGTCATACCGGAGCCAGTAATTGCGGAGTCTCTCCACAAACTCGTGCAGAAGCTTCGGATCTCGTGCGAGCAATTCAGAGCCCGGCACGCTGTGGACTGCCTGATCGAGCGGAAAGCCGCCAAGGGCGTGGAGCAAAGAGGCCAGGACCTCTTCTTTCGACTGAGTGCCTTTGCCTCCCTCAACCCCCTCAAAAAGGGCAAGAAGTGGCGAGTCTTTCTCATGAAGCTGACTGACGAAGTTACGAACGACCTCTCTAAACATCTGGCTTGATAGTAATTCCTTCGTAGTGGTGCATACCTGGCCAGGCGTACGCATGATGACCTGACGCGGCAGCCACGCTGTATCAACAACAGACATGTTCTTCCTTCCCGGGATGCAGAGTCTATGTGGAACAGTCTCGTCCGCTCACCATAAGCCGGAGACGGACCTAGAGAAAGGACTTCGCCGAAACAAAAAGGCCATAGATAACGTTTTCTCTCTCGGAGAACGCATCTACGGCCTACTATCCAAGGGCTCCTCTTCTTGCAGCGAATAGCCGTTGGCAAGCGGACCAGACTTGCGGACGTTTCGTGCCCTTCCCTGTGTGATAATGGGGACCGGCACTTGGATCCGTTCGCTACCCTTATTTGCTTTTGCGGGTTCGATTATATCATGTGACCTACCGGCCTGCAAGCCCGAAGCGGACAGGCAGCCTGATCGCCCACGGACTTTGCTCCGTATCGGTCTTCGGTATGCACCTTATGGCCCTAATGGTAGCCTGAGGGGTCTACCCTAGCTCTGGGATCTGGAGCGGAGGTCAGGCCTCGCAGCCCAAGCAGAACACCCCACGAATTGCAGAGAACTGTTCAAAAGAAGTTCACGCAGGGAAGAGTTCCTTGTCCAAAGTGAATATGAACACTCTTTCCCCTGTGACCGTGCTTACGTCTGTATGCAAACTAATGACAGATCGTCCAGTTAGATTGCGGACTATGTCCTCCAATAGGTTTCTGGAGTTTTCTATTAACTGAATCCTGACCTGCTTAACCAGAATTTTCCCTTCGTTCTTCTTGGCCAATTGCTGTTCGGCCGGAGTGAGAATACCCTTGAGCCTGATGAGAATCATGTCACCCAGGATAAAAGTCTTGACTTCCTTCGGCCCTCGGCCAAGATGTTCCTTTTCGAACTTTATGAGCGCTTTGCTAATGTTATCTTCCAACTGCCCCTTTGAGATCATCATTGGTCTCCTTTCCTTGAGTGCCAGACCCTTGTCCAGGGAACTGGTAATACCAGGAACAGCGTGAAGTCCCGGAGGAACATTCCCCGCGCTATGCAGATAACCTACGAAATTATACCACAATCTGCGGGCGATCGGGCTGTGAGCGAGCAGGCACGTACCTGTCAAGGAAAAGTAGGTAAAGACCTCACGGAAAAGTGCGCCTGTCGCGGCTGAGTGTGTTCCGAGCATATCACTCCCCGGTCGGGCATGGTTTTATGGTAGCGCAGAGTCTACGGGGGGCCGCCTTGCTGTTACGGGGCTGAATAAATGATCGGGGATCCGGGGGATTTGGTCAGATTGAATAATCGTGGAGTGGGATGCCGATGATGATTATTGTGAAGAGCGATCTTCGCGATAATCTGCTTTTAGGGGGGAAGAGACGAGGGGAA
>DYEP01000244.1 GCA_020725675.1 Symbiobacterium sp.
CACCTCATTTTGACACCCCCCGGCTGCGCACCGCTAGGGCCGCTTGCAACGTTATCGGGCTTGATAGGGGAACAGACGCGTCATCTATGATCAAGTTAACGTTCACCACCAGGCGGGGAAAGTAGGCGCTGTCCAGCACGAACAGCGGCTCCGCATCACCGTTTATCACCGTAGATACCACTATCTCATGAGACTTTGGCGCGCCGGTATACGTGTAGGGAAATTGACTACCCTCTGCCGGTATAACCGCACGCTCGAGTCTCCCATCATCAAGACGGTATCGAACAAGTTCAGGGCGACCGTCTCCGTTTATATCAACGTAGATGTCCAGCTGGGTCGCTGACACGGTAACCGCGTCGTGAGCCTCCGTCGCCTTCTGCGCCTGGCGGACTTCGTTTGCCATCCGCAGTATGGCTAGGCGTCCCTCCTGTTCAGCCCTGGAAACGGCTGCAACCCTGTCCCAGCCTGCAAAACTATGGTACAGGTACTGGTATGCTACTCCGAAAGCCGCAGCTAATATCGCGAGCGTCATTACAAGTTCTAAGATAGTAAGTCCGTCGTCCCTACCCAGAGTACGTCCGTGTCGCATGGCAACCATCACTCCCATCCCGCACGGACTTCAGTACCGGTAAACTACAGTGTACTCGCCCGCTTGCACATCGACCACTCGTGGATCAATCCAGCTGTTACCAGACCTTCTGTACACGGTGTAGAGCCCTGCTGCCAGATCTGAAAACAGCGCTTCGCCTGGTGAGCCCTCAGAGCCCGTCCTCTTCTCAACCAGATATCCGCCCGGTCCCTCTACCCTGATCCGTACCTGGTTCCTCGGGTTCCCGTTTGTTCGTTCTGTTCTCACCAAAATACGGCGGAAATGTGGCACCAGGTTCACTGAATAACTCGAGACGCCTCCACCGGCCGTCATCTGCTGTCCGCCCGCCACCCAGAATGCGTTGTGTATCAATTCGGACTGCAAATAGCCGTCTGCGGTCACCTTCACACAGTACACGGTATACCGATCCCCGTCCTCCGGCTCCCCGGAGGGTGGCAGGTCATTGTCCGGCAGGTTGAAATCCGCCCTGCCATCTGCCCGCGTATGTCCAGTGGACACAGGCGCGCCCGAACACGCGTCCACCCATCCGCACTGCGTCCCGGATTCTCCTTCTTCGCAGACGTAAGTATAGGTATGAAGATATATATTTACCGTCGCGCCGACAATCGGTGCG
The DNA here is from genome assembly GCA_020725675.1 of Symbiobacterium sp. Lineage (GTDB taxonomy): Bacteria > Bacillota > Sulfobacillia > DUSP01 > DYEP01 > DYEP01. Next base: position 1,224 of record DYEP01000244.1, read on the forward strand.
CCTGTGTTCGCATCATTCACTGTTACACTTGCAGTCGCCGGGTCTAGGAACACCTGGATATCCTTCTTATGCTGCCCCGGGAAGGCAAATGAGCCGTCCCACGGCGGGGCTTCGTCATCGGCTAAGACATAAGGAAAGTAGCCTTTCGCCATCACAGAAAACCCATAGGAGTAACCGGGGTAGCCCTCTCCGACCGGCCACAGGCCTCCAAAGAGACTCTTATCGATAACACCGTTCATTTCTGCCGTGAACTGCTTTTCAATATTCCCCGAAAAAGGCGTGTGCAGGATGATGATACCCGGCGAAGATATCAGGGCGCCTGTCTGGCTATTTCTGAGTTCAAGGCTCAGCCAGCATGGATACTCCACCTCGAATTCTCTCTCGAGCGTTACTCCCTGGGTGACTTCAGCCTCCAGTTCCATATTAATCGGGTGGGTGATCATCCCAAGTAAACTTGGATCAGGTTCTAAAACGTACACGCCTTCTCTTAAGGATGCGAACAGCGCTGCGCCTGAAGTGCCAGTCCACGCAGTCTGAGGCGCATCCGGTCCCTGCGTCAGGTCTACACGGACATTGGCAACGGGTTGGCGTTCTCCGTTCACCTGCCAGCCTCTCCAGACCCGTGCCCGCACGTTGCCGCCTGGGTAGGCTTCTTCCTCCCCTTCCTGAGCAACCAGCGTGCGCACCTCTGCGCTTGCGGTCACCGTTCCGCTGAATAGTCCCGGCGCCGTAACCACGACCCTCACCTGTTTATAATCGTAGGGTAATGGGTCCTGGCCGTCCACGTCGTCACTGGGATCATCAACCCACATGATGTACGTCCTGATCGTGTACGTGCGGCCCGAGATTTCCCTGGTGGTCTCATGCGGTACTATCCCTGCCGGGTTCCCACCGATCAGACCAACCTGGTTATATGGAAGTGCTCTGATCTCCTCGACCACGCTGCTTGCAAGCTTAGTAGCAACCAGCCTCGAGGCATTGGCATCCGATGCTTCGGTAACGAAAACAAGAAGCGGTAATGAGGCGCACGCTATGGTGAGCAGCACTGCAAGGGAAACCATTACCTCAAGCAGCGAGAGGCCTTGTTGGTCCTTTATCCGTTTAAGCCTCCAGCGCCTCATAGCACACCCTCCATGTCAGACAAGCGCCTGGGCCATTTGCTCAAGACTCTTACGCAAAAGGCGCGAGACTTTACGCTGGGTTATGCCAAGTTCTTGAGCGGCTTCAAACTGGGTCATATCGCGGTAAAAGAGCAGAAAGATCACTTTGCGGTGCAGGTCACTGAGCTTTTCTATCGCCTGCTCAAGCACTATCCGGTCCTCTATGGGCAGGCGGAAGCTCTCATACCTTTTGCTGTGAATCCGGTTTAAGTTTACCTCATCCAGGGAAACCCATCCCGCGGTCATCGCCTGGATCAACCCTTCCTCGCGCACGTTGACGCGCAGAGCGATATCAC
>DYEP01000245.1 GCA_020725675.1 Symbiobacterium sp.
GGCCTCGGGGGTTGCCCGTTTGCCCCCGGAGCAACCGGAAATGTGTGTACTGAAGACGTGGTTCATATGCTGGAGGAAATGGGTGTCAACACCGGAGTAGACCTTGACTTACTTATTGAAGCCGCCAGAGAACTTGAACGATTATTGGGCAGGACACTGCCCGGCCAGGTCATGAAGGCTGGAAAGCGGAGAGGAGACTTTTCCTGCAAAACGGAGGGAGTCAGATGAAAGATCCTGTGATACCGCTTGAGGGTGTGCGCGTACTTGAAATGGGTACCCTCATCGCGGGGCCCTTTTGTACGAGACTGCTTGCGGACTACGGAGCTTGTGTAATTAAAGTAGAACCGCCGGGAACAGGGGATCCCATGCGCCAGTGGGGAGTGGGGGTAAGAGAGGACCGCTCGCTCTGGTGGACTGTGCAATCCAGGAACAAGAAATGTGTGACGCTGGACCTGAGAAAGCCCAAGGGACAGGAGATAGCGAGGGCGCTTGCGGCCAAGTGCGACGTGCTCGTTGAAAACTTCCGGCCGGGTACGATGGAGAAGTGGGGTCTGAGTTACGAAGAACTGAAGAAAGTAAACCCGGGGCTCATCATGGTACGGATTTCCGGGTTTGGGCAGTACGGACCCTACCGCGACAAGGCTGGTTTCGGTAGCGTCGCGGAAGCCATGGGCGGTCTTCGCTACGTCACGGGATACCCGGAACTGCCCCCGCCGAGGATCGGGATAAGCATTGGAGACGCGCTGGCCTCCCTGTTCGGTGTGATCGGGGCGCTCAACGCCCTGTACTACCGCGATGCTGCCGGAGTAGGGGTGGGACAGTGCGTTGACGTGGCCCTGTATGAGGCAGTGTTTGCGCTGATGGAGTCCGCTCTGCCGGATTACGACAAGACCGGTTACGTAAGGGAGAGGACCGGGACGATACTTCCGAAGATCGCTCCATCCAACACGTACCCGACGCGAGACGGCAAGTGGATCGTCATGGGAGCTAACGCGGACGGTGTATTCCGCAGGCTTGTATCCTGTATGGGCAGGCCGGAGCTGGCCGACGATGAGCGTTTTTACAGCCATCTGGCCCGCGGAGAGAACCAGGCGCTGTTGGATGACATGATCGCTCAGTGGACGCGGCAGCACGATATGCAGGAACTCATCTTGATCCTCGACGAGGCGGGTGTGCCTGCAGGCCCTATCTACTCCATAGCTGATATAGCGAAGGACCCGCACTACCAAGCAAGAGAGATGATACAGGAAGTGTACGACAGGATGTGGGAAACCGTGAAGATGCCGGGGATAGTACCCAAGTTCAGCCTCACTCCGGGCGTCATCAAGTGGAGCGGACCTGGACTCGGGGAACATAACGATGAGATATATCGTCAATTGCTGAATATGGACAGAAAGCAGATTGAGAGTCTCCGCCAGGAGGGGGTTATCTAGACGGTAAACGGTTGGACGAGGAACCGGAATGTCTGGGTTGTGATGGCGGTTTCCTTTCTATCGATTCTCGGCTACGGAGCGCAACGCGCCATCCTCCCTGCGCATTTGAAAGAAATGGGTGTAGGAGTTGGGCACATCGGCTTCTTGCTGTCGCTGTATGGTGTGCCGCGCGCCCTCATGAACGTAGCTGGAGGCTATCTGGCGGACCGCTTCAGCCGGAAATGGAATCTGGTGGCAGGCGTGTTGCTTTACCTTGCGTCATACATGGCGCTGGCGGTGTTCTCAGGCTCGGTGTCTGTGTCTATGAGTAGGATTTCTATGGGAATCGGGCTATCGTGGGGTACTACTGCAGCCATGGCTGTACTGTCAGACAACACATCTGAGCGCTCGCGGGGCACTGTCTTTGGTCTGCAGAAGGCGTTCTTCTGGGCGGGCATCACGCTATCCGGGTATCTTGCGGCGCGACTTGGGCCGCAGGTGGGATTCTCTGGAGTGATGTTGGGTTCGGTATATCTCGGGGCGCTAGGAGTACTGCTTGTGGCACTGCTTCTTTCAGAGTCGCAGCACTCGGAGGAGCGCCGCCCTCCGACTCTGAGCGAAGCAACCCGGCTGCTTGAACCCAGACTTCTTATGCTCGGTTTCGTCGGGACCGTATCCAAGGTGCTGGACGACGGCGTGATCGTGCTTTTACTCCCACTGTTTCTCGTTGAGTCGGGCCTTGGGAACGCTGCACAAGGCGCGCTGTTGGTCACCTGTTATACCGCCTCGTTTGCGGTGGGCCAGCCCGCGGGAGGGGCGCTGTCCGACTCGGTGGGCAGGCTCCGGGTCGTGTGGATAGGTCACTGGCTGTCGGCCTGCGGTCTTGTGCTCGGCCTTGTCTTCAGGTCTGTGTTCGGGCTCATGTGCACGGCGGTGTTGCTGGGGCTGGGCACGGGTTTTGTCTCGCCCACCGCGGAGGCTCTCTCGGGTGAGGTGGCCCCGCCTGGACTCAGCGGCACGAGCCTTGGCTTCTGGAGGCTCTTCCGAGACCTGGGGTCATTTCTAGGTCCGGCGGTGCTGGGAGCGGTATCAGCTGTTTCGGGGATCAAGACAGGGCTGGTGAGCGCTCTGGCTATGGTAGCCGTTGCTCAGGGCTTCACCCAGTACCTGAAACGTGCAGCATTTGAACCTCGACCCGCCGCGGAAGGTGGGACTTAAAGGTAGTTGTTCTCATGTGCCCGTATCCTTCAATGCCTCGGCGGCCTTCTTTGGAACCTGGCAGATAACAGTAGTGCCCTGGTCGCTCCTGCAAATCTCCAGCGCGCCGTTGAACTTCTCTACAAGGTGCCTGACTCCTTCGAGCCCTGTATGCTTCTCGTCGAGTTCCGGGGAGTTTGTCAAGTAGGCATGGCCGTCATGGTTTATCACAAGGCAGGCTCCTGCGGGCAAGAGGTCAACCCTTACCTGAACTTGATTGCACTTTTGCCTGATGGCGTTTCCGCATGCTTCGCGGATGATTTTGTAGAAGGTCTTGCGCAGCGCGGGGCTTAATGTATCCTCAGAACCCTGGACATTCAGCTCCACTTGTACACCATGAAGCTGTGCGAGTTCATCGAGGTATGTCCTGACGGCCTCAGGGAACACCTCCCGCACCTGCCTCTTTGGCCCCAGTCTGAAGATGGAATCGCGCAACTCCCGCGCAGCGCGCCTTGCTGTTTGTTCGATGAGGCACACCTGCTCCTGGACGGATTCATATTCAAGAGTCCTCCACCGCTCTACTATAGCCTTGCAGCCACAGGCGATGCTGTAAAGATGCTGGGACACTGCATCGTGAATTTCGTTGGCGATACGGTTTTGCTCTTTTGCAAGCAAGAGCTCATGTGTGAGTTCCTGGAAATGCTGGCGCTCAAGGGTCACTGCGATCAGATCTGACAGCGCTTGCATAGTGCGGATCCGCTCTCCGCCGGGGTCACCCCTTTTGAAAACGCAGGCAAATAACCCGTGGCAACGGGTGGGTGAGCACAAAGGCATTTGTACGACCGAGGCGTGGTTCGTGCCTGCTGACTTGACGGTCCACTTTAATACCTGCGGGTCATGTGCAATCTCACTCCAATTCCCACGTGCTTCCTGCAGCCACTGGTCCTGCGGGTAGAAGTCTTTCGGTCCCTCGCTGACGCATATTCCGCCAAGCCGCGAATCCTTCGGGGCTGCCCAGAGAAAGACCTTGTCGGCCCTTAAGAGGGACCGACAGTACCGGGCAAAGATACCAAGTACCTCTTCGATGTCATCATGTGAGGATACCGCTTCGATTAATTGGTGGACAGACTTAAACAGTTGCAGTGCTTCTTCAAGTTCTGCTTTCCTTCTTTGTATCTGACGTCCATAACTGGAGAGCAGCCAGACTGCGGCGGTCAGCAGGATAAGCAGGGGGAATGCCGGGGTGACAGCGTGTATCCAGCCCGCTGCGTGGGTGCGAAGTGGGGCGATAAAGAGCAAGGCGGCGAGTATACCCAATGACCAAAACGCGTTCAGCGAGGCAGCCGCAGTGACTGCGGGATTAGCTGCATAGACTACGAAGGGACTCGCAGCGCCTCCAGTAGGTATAAGCAAAGCGGATGTGCCTAAAGTCTCAAGAACCACGAGCATCTTAATATTCCGGGCGTTTCTCGCGTTCTTTTTGTAAAATCCGTGAGCTACCATGGTTGCACACAGGAGGGATAACACCACAGCGAGCTTCGAGGCTTGAAATGCCGGAGGAGCAAAAAGGTATAAGAATGAGGCGCAGAACCACGCAAAGTAGCGAAACACCCCGAGAACCAGACAGAGATCGGGGTCGTACGCAAGTTGCTCCCTGATCAGTCTGGTGTAGTCCTTAAGTGTTCCGTAGATGCTACTTATCCAATCCGATAGACGGCCTTTGCCTTTCATCAACATTTCCATCTCCTGGCATTTCCTGCGTTGTAACACAGCCGGCACTAGCCTTGTCCGGTGTACTCGCAACCATTTTGTATATAGATATGCTGCGGCTTCAGATCAGGTCACAGGAAACGCGTTGAACGTGAATGCCCGAGTAAGCCAAAGCGGTGTCTGATCAGATGGTGCAAGAAGGGCAAGCAGAGAGAGGCCCAACGCCTGGTTGTGCGCTCGTATCAGGTTGGAGGAGATACAGGAAGAAAAGGTAATCAGCCACAAGAGGGATCAGGTAGTCGGTCTTGAACACGCCCGGAGTAACAGCGCTGCAATCAAATCACACAACCGTTGGTCTGAAAACCAATTGACACAGACTACCAGCGTTTGCGTATTGACCCAGCGGTTACCTTGTGACAAGATGTTAAGTGAACCTTCACATTGGTTCACGTCTCCCTGGGATGGGGGTGATGGTCTGTCTGCAAACGCTCAGCCTGAACTGCCGCCTGACAGGACGCTGGCTAGGGTCTATATGCTGTCGGCAGTGGGCATCTGGGGCTCGACTTTCGTTGTAACCAAGGCGGCCTACGCGGAGGTAGGTCCGATCACGCTGGCTGCGCTGAGGTTCGCGCTGGCCACCTTGCTGCTTCTGCCTCCTGCCATAAGGCAGGGCGGATTTCGTTCCGTTACGGTTTTGCCCCTGGCCCTGCTTGGGTTGTTTGGTGTGACCTCGTTCTTCACCTTGCAAAACCTCGGTGTATACTTTACTTCGGCGACGGCTGCGGGTTTGATCCTGGGGAGCATACCCGCATTTACGCTGGTGTGCTCAGCGGTTTTCCTGAAGGAACGCATAACCCTTCTACGCGGAGTAGGGGTTGCCACCTCGATACTCGGGGTATCGTTCATCGTGCTTGCCGGGGAGGCAGGCGGGGATGCATCAAACCCCGTCCTGGGTAACCTGCTCGTACTGGGCAGCGCGCTATCGTGGGCGCTCTACACTGTTCTTGGCAAGGCGACGGTGGAACGTCTCCCCCGGCATGCTGTCGCAGCGGGTACCGTCACCTTCGGATTTCTATTCCTTGTACCCCTTGCATTGCTGGAGACAAGGCTGCTCGGGTACAGAACTATTACGCTGTCTGTCTGGCTGGCCGTGGCGTACCTCGGGATAGCCGCTTCAGGCCTTGCATTTTGGCTCTGGAACATGGGAATAAAGAGCGTCTCGGCGTCTGAGGCCGGAACTTTCACCAACCTGTCTCCTGTGGTATCGGTGATTACAGCCACCGCGTTGCTTGGGGAAACGCCGGGAGTCTCTCACATCTCGGGCGGGCTCATGGTCATGCTCGGCGTGTACCTGGCGGGGCTTCCAGGGCGGAGTAGGGGCGCGGCGCAAGCCGACTGATAAGTCAAGAAAGACAGGAGTGTTCTTCTTAGCAGATGGAGAGCCTTTGTTCAAGACAGCAGTCATATCAGGATCTTACACTCTACACGGGTATCCGGTCTGCGCTGCCCATAGTAATGGGCTATTTGCCAATCGGTGCGGCCTACGGGATGCTGGCCAGACAGGCGGGTCTTTCCAACGCTGAAGTTGTCGCCATGTCCCTTATCGTCTTTGCGGGTTCATCGCAATTCATAGCCGTTGGCATGATCGCTGCCGGGGTGAACACGTGGGCGATCGTGTTTACAACGTTTCTTGTGAATCTACGACACCTATTGATGAGCGCATCGCTTTCGGTGTCCATGCGAAGCATTTCAAGGCCTCTCCAGGCTCTGCTTGCGTTCTGGATAACTGACGAATCTTTTGCGGTCTGCAGCGCGACTTTGAATGGGCGTCAGGCGACAGCACAGTTTATCGCCGGTCTTCAGGTGACCGCTTACCTCGCGTGGGCGGGCGGCTCCATGGCGGGGGCGGTGCTTGGCGGCATGGCTTCCGGGTTTATGGATCTCGGCATAGACTACGCGCTGCCTGCAATGTTTATTGCGCTGTTGATGATGCAGATGAGAGAGCGCCTGTCAGTCGTCGTCGCCGTGCTCTCTGCGGTGCTCTCGCTCATCTTTGCAATTTACGTACCGGGCAACTTCAATGTCATCCTGGCCACATTGTTGTCGGCCACAGTGGGGGTGTTGATGAGCAAATGAGACAGTCTGTATTTTTGCTCTACGTCGCTATGGCTTCTGTCACGTATCTTCCCCGGATGCTCCCGCTGGTGGTCCTGAGCCGCATCAACATGCCTGCCCGGCTCATGCGATGGTTGTCCTTCGTACCCGTCGCGGTGCTGGCAGCGCTGCTTTCCCCCGACCTGCTCCTTATGAGTGAGGGCGATGCCAGTGTGCTGTGGCTCAGCCCGGCCAACCTGAGGCTGCTTGCGGCGATTCCCACGTTCTTTGTCGCGCTCCGTACCAAAAACCTCTATGCTCCGGTCATCACAGGGCTCTGCACCATCTTCATATTGAATCTTGTGTTCTGACCGGATTTTGTTTCGGAAAGAAGCTACAAGACGGCTTGGCTCAGGATAATAGAACTTGCGCAGGCTGCCTTTCACCGGAGGCCGCAGCCGAGGCTGAAAAAGGAGCACCGCGCCGTTTGCGTACGAAAGGTAAGTCTGATCGAAAGGAGTGGCAGCCTGGTCGGGGCCCGGTTCACGCTGTGTCGCCCGCCTTGGGCCGGCAGGGAGTTACTCGACGTGCCTGCATAAACACCGCCCTCGGTTCAGCCAGTTCATTTTTCACCAACTTGAACAGGTAGAAAGAGAAAAAGCCAGAACTGAAGCCAAAGGTAAAAGGTTTATCGAAAGGCCGCCGGTACCGTGTCGCACTTTGTTTTACGCCGGCCAGTACAAGGGTTACGCCGGCAAGGTCAGGTAAAACCTGGCGCTGGGTGAACAGGCAGATCCCGGACGGTTGGGAAGTGGGCTGTCCCCATGCGGTTATCAAGAAAAACCGGATAGAGCTGCACTTCCCGGTCGAAAAGGAAAAACCCAGGGTAAAAAAACAAACACCCAGATCAAAGATCCGGACTTAAAAATTTGCGCAGTGGACCTGAACATCGACGACAGGCTGGCGGTGTGCGGCATATTCAAGAGCGACGGCACGCAAGGCTTCATCCGGTTCATCCGTGGTGGGGACAATCTAAACGGCCGCAGGAAGCGACTTTTGGGTATGATCGCGACTCTGCGCAGCCTAACTGGTTCCTTAAACGAAGGCAAACAGGCCAACAAAGACTTGTGGGTTAAAGTCAACAACATCGACGACTGAAAGCCTACCGCGTATCCCGGCGCTATAGTGGAGTTTGCCCTGGAACACGGAGCGAGTATCATCGTATTTGAGCACCTGGGTACATTCAAGCCGGAGAAGGGCAAGTACAGCAGGCGGGACTGGCTCCGGGGCAGGATATGCCGCTACACAAAGTATAAAGCTTGGGAGCACAGTAGAATTAAGCCGGGCAAATCCGAGGTACACCAGTCGGTTATGCGCCGGTTGCGGCTCTGAAGTAGTCCGGCATAGCAATAAGGACAAGCCCGAAGGATACCGGCCCGGAGCGCCCTTGTTCACTTGTCAATGGGGCAAGAAAGGCAACGCGGATCTGAACGCCGCCAGGAAGAACTCTACATTAAGCTCAGGGACTCACTCTTTTTTAAGTAGTCAATGCTACAGGGAGGGAAAGAGGAACCCTGACCAACCTAAGTTGATTGTCTCAAAGGGTACGCCTAATTGGCAAGAATGGGTTTCCAATCAAATTATATGAGGGAGGATAATGATGGAAAATGTGAATCGCAGGCTGGTGAATATGTATGACCTGATCACCTGCCTAACAACGGCAAGTGATCTGGTTAGCCCCGAGTTGGCAGGCCATCATCAGCAGGTTGCCTATTTGGCATTCAAAATTGGCGAAGAATTAAATTTGTCAAAAAATCAGCAAAAAAATCTTATGCTGGCAGGATTACTGCACGATGTGGGTGCTCTTTCTTTTAATGAAAGGCTTGCTCTAATCGAAGACGAGCCTCCTAATGCGCAAGACCATGCGTTTAAAGGAGCCCGCTTGATCGAAGGCGTTCAACCTCTTAGTGAATTGGCCAGCATCATCAGATATCACCATGTACCTTGGAACAACGGTGAAGGTAATGTCTTTATGGGTCAACAGGTGCCCCTTTTAAGCCATATCCTTCATTTGGCTGATCGTGTCACTGTTTCAATAGACTGTAACTATGAGGTCCTTGGACAAGCCAAGAACATTGTAAGTAAGATACTGGGAAAGAAAAACGCTATTTTTATGCCGGAAGTGGTGGATGCTTATATAAACCTAAGCGCGAAGGAAAGTATATGGCTGGATATGGTTAACAAGTCTTTGCTCAGTATTATGCCAAATATAATGGTGTTTGATACCATGGACTTAGATACAGATGAGGTCATCAATCTGACTAAAATCTTTGCAGGCATCATAGATTTTCGCAGCCCTTTTACCGCGAATCACACGGCAGGAGTGGCCAAAACCGCTGAGAAGTTGGCGGAGATCGCTGGGTTTTCCGAAAATGAATGCAAAATGATGTTGGTAGCTGGATACTTGCACGACTTGGGTAAATTGGCGGTAAGAAATGATGTGCTTGAAAAACCGAGCAAATTGGATGTAGAAGAATTCAATATAATTAGAAGTCATACGTATTACACCTACCGTTTACTACAGCCAATCAAAGAATTTGAAACGATCAACAGTTGGGCGTCATACCATCATGAGAAATTAAATGGAAAAGGGTATCCCTTCCATTTGGACGACAAAAATCTTCCTCTGGGTTCTCGGATTATGGCAGTTGCAGATATTTTTACAGCAATTACTGAGGACCGCCCCTATCGAAAAGGAATGTCAGATCAACAAACATTCAATATACTTAACTCCATGGTAAAGGACCGGTCTATTTGCCCTTATGTTGTATCTATGCTAATGGATAATTTTGATTTAATATATGAAATTCGTAAGGAAGCACAGCATGAAGCCAGCATCGAGTATAATTATTTCATTAACTATAATTATAATGAAGCTATAAAAAGCGACAATGTGTTAAGGAGATAGCATTTTTCAACAGGGTTTCTAAGGCTACTTGATGCCTTGAGGATGGCTTTGAAGACTCTATGGCGGTCGAGGCCTTTCCTGAGAGGTATCGCAAGCGTGAGGACCACCAACTGCGTCGAGCGGCTCAGGGAACGGATGATACGTAGATTCCCGAACGAAGAGTGGAAGAACGCTTTGAAGGGACTGGTACACCGAAGGAACCAAGCCGGTGTAGCTTGCCAGCTTCTTGGCGGAGGCAAAGCGCTTGATGTCGCCAATCTCGGCGAGGATGGTCAGGGCAGCCAGGACGTCTATCCCTGGTATGCCGAGGAGAATCTCTACCCCGGGCAGGCCGATGGCCCTGTGGTTCAGCTCTTTCTCAATGGCAGCGGTTTCCTCCTCCTGAGCTTCCAGAATCTTGAGGTTTGAGGTTAGGATTATCTTCTCAGCTTCGGGCAGCTCGCTAAGCTCCCGGAGAAACTGCCTTCCCTTCACCCCAAAAAGGTCGCTGGTCGGTATGGCGATGGCGTTCCTGGCCAGGACGGCGTGAATGCGGTTTTTAACGCCAACGATTTGCTTCTTTAAGGCTGCCCGGTGATGGAGAAGGGTTCTTAATTCCCTTTCTTCTCCAGACGCCACCCAGCAGGCGCAGACGAAGTCCGCCGCCAATAGCCTGGCCAGAATCTCGGCGTCCACCTTGTCTGTCTTGATCCTGGCTTCGGCGATGGCTCTGGTCTTTATGGGGTTGACGACGACTACTTGCGCGCCGTGGGCCGTTAAAATACCATAGGTCATTCAGACATTACCAGTGGCTTCAAGTGCTACCTTGCAGCTACCGTCAAGCTCCTTAGCGAACCGCTTCCACTCCTTCTTTTCGTTGGGGAAGCGGAAACGCCTGATGGTGTTGTCCGGCAGGAGTTCTGGTCCCTCATGGTACGACTTGTGCACGTCAAGGCCAAAATACCGCAATCCTGGCAACCTCCTTGCTGTTTTGGGGCAGGCAAAGATAAGCGCGACAGTCACCTATCCCGGCTTAGAAGCCCACTTGGGCGGGTAGAGGGGGCGGCCAAACACTAACCCGGGCTACTGCTGCCCATGTAAAACTACGACCGCCCTTGCCTGCGCCCAGTCTTTGCTTGTACCCCGACCCTTAGTTGTTTAATTCGCCAGGGTTGCGGTTTTATCATGCCAACACTAA
>DYEP01000246.1 GCA_020725675.1 Symbiobacterium sp.
GAGAATGGGATTAGGACAATCATCCGGTTTGAGCAAATTCTTCACCCGGCTGAGTCAACCAACGATTGAACTGAGCTAAAAACGAGTGACCAAACTAACGGAGATGGCCATTCGGTAGAAGACCCACATGTACTTGACAGTTACAACTGAAACGGACAAGGTTGCTTTGACAAAAACTCCTGGATATAATAGTAAAATGACACGGGTGCACCTGGTCGTGCTCCAGAAAAGCGAGGTATGTGTAAGTGAGCGTATTTGATATTATCGGCCCCATCATGATAGGACCGTCCAGTTCCCATACAGCGGGTGCAGTGAAACTGGGTAATTTGGCGCGAAACGTCATAGGTCATACGCCTGACCATGCGGAGATCTTGCTTCACGGCTCTTTCGCCAGGACATACAAAGGACACGGAACAGATCTGGCTTTGGTCGCAGGGCTTTTGGGCATGCGGCCGGATGACGAGCGCATACCTCAGGCGTTTCACATAGCAGCAGGTTCAGGCATGCAGTTTGACATCGTCGAAGGGGACTTGGGAAACGTACACCCCAATTCGGCGCGATTTAGTCTGAGCTGGCAGAACACCAGCGCCATCGTGGAGGGCTCGTCTGTCGGCGGGGGCGCTGTGGTACTAACAGCCGTAGACGGATTTTCATTGGAGTACAGCGGAAACTCCCACGCACTCCTTGTATTTCACCTTGACCGGCCAGGTTCTGTTGCCGCTGTAACTGGCGTACTCGCAGCCAGCATGCTGAATATCGGGGCGATGAGGGTATCTCGAAGAGAAAAGGGCTCGGAAGCGCTTATGCTTATTGAAGTAGATCAGGAGATCCCCAGTTCGGTAGTAGCCAAGGTTTCATCTTTGGAGTACGTGCGCAGGGTAATATACTTCGCTCCACTGGAGGATGATAACTGATGCTTACTTCCATAGAACACATGGTAAAAGCAGCATCCCGGCAGCACTGTAAAGTAAGCGATGTAGTGCTCGAGTATGAGGTATTGACCTCCGGACGCCCGCGCGACCGTATTGTGGAAAAAATGCACAAGCGGCTCAGCATTATGCTTCTGTCCATTGAAAAGGGCAAACGCCTTACAGAGCGTTCACCTACGGGGCTTTCTGGGGGCGATGCTGCCCGCTTGCTTTCACATTCACCCGTTCAGGACATGCTTTCGGAGGTGCTCGCACGGGCAATAGCCGTAGCAGAGTATAATGCTGCGATGGGGAAGATCGTGGCAGCGCCGACAGCGGGTTCCGCAGGGGTGTTGCCGGCGGTACTTTCAGTGATCGCAGAGCATTTCGGGGCGACTGAAGAGGACACCGTCATGTCGCTGTTTACTGCCGCGGGGATAGGGATGGTTATTAGCTATCGGGCCACGCTGGCAGGCGCTGAGGGTGGGTGCCAGGCGGAGTGTGGCAGCGCCTCTGCTATGGCTGCAGGCGCAGCTGTCGAACTTGCCGGAGGAGATCCTGAGCAGGTATCCTGGGCAGTAGCCAGCGCCCTGTCAGCCCAGCTCGGGCTTGTGTGCGACCCCGTGGGTGGCTTGGTCGAGGTGCCGTGTATCCAGCGCAACGGTTATGCAGGCGCGATAGCATTATCCGCACTATACCTCTCACTGGCCGGCGTCAAGTCCCACATACCCGCCGATGAAGTGATCGACGCCATGTACGCAGTGGGCAAAGCGCTCCCCGAGTCCTTACGGGAAACGGCTACAGGCGGTCTGGCAGCAACGCCGACAGGTGTGGCCATTGCCACGAGGTGTACTGGGTGTCACCCGCGATGAGAACGGAGACTGCACTCCTCCGTTTCTCACCGCTCGAGTACAAGAAGGCACCAAACTACACTACCCGGAATCTGGGTCCGCACCAGGCGGTCGACCAATCTTGACGGCTACTTTGCCCCAATGCGCATACATAAACACCGCCGGCACAAGACAGTTGCCGGCGGTGCTTTGCTATACGCAGCTGGTCCCAAAGCAGAGGTTTTTCTAGCACCTGCCCGGTAAATCAGTGTCCAAGGTAAGCTTTCCTTATTGACTCGCTCTTTGCCAGCTCTTCGGCAGGTCCTTCAGTCACTATCCTTCCAGTCTCCAGCACGTACGCGTAGTCTGCGATGGAAAGCGCCATGTGAGCGTTCTGCTCAACCAACAATATGGTAGTACCCTGCTCATTGATTTCCTTGATGATGGAGAAGATCTCCCGCACAAGCAACGGTGCAAGGCCCATCGAAGGCTCATCCATAACAAGTAGCTTGGGCTTCAGCATGAGCGCCCTGCCGATGGCGAGCATCTGTTGCTCGCCGCCTGACAACGTACCCCCGACCTGGCGCCTTCTCTCCTCAAGCCTCGGGAACCGCTTGAACACACGCTTTAAGTCTTCGTCAAGGTTTTTGTCTTTCCTGGTGTAAGCCCCCATTTCGAGGTTCTCAAGCACTGTCAGGTTGGCAAAGATCCTCCTGCCTTCCGGCACATGCGACACTCCCAAAGACACGATCTTATGCGCAGGTACCTGCAGGAGGTTTTGTCCCATGAACGTGATCTCACCGGACCTGGGTTTCACTAGCCCTGATATGGCCCTGAGGGTGGTGGATTTTCCTGCTCCGTTAGCACCGATCAGGGTAACAACCTGACCTTCGCGCACGCTGAAGGTAATGCCCTTAAGTGCATGGATCCCTCCGTAAAACACGTTCAGATCCTTCACTTCAAGCATCTTCAACCACCTCCCCGAGGTAGGCTTCTATCACTTTGGGATTCGTCTTGATCTCTTCAGGACATCCTTGTGCGATTGTGAGCCCGTAATCCAACACCAGAATCCGTTCACACACATTCATAACTACTTCCATATGATGTTCGATAAGAAGGATAGTAAGCTGGAACTCGTTCCTGATCCACCTGATCATCTCCATCAGGTCTTTGATCTCCTGTGGGTTCATACCTGCTGCCGGCTCATCCAATAGCAACAGTCTCGGGGACGTCGCCAATGCTCTTACCAGTTCAAGCCTACGCTGTTCACCGTACGGGAGATTCTTGGAAATCTCATCTTTTCGGTTCTCCAAACCGAATATCCTCAGGAGCTTCAATGCCTCATCGTGAATCCTCTGCTCTTCTTTGAAGTAGGCAGGAGTTCTTAACACCGCACCTCCCACACCATACTTCGCACTGAAGTGATGGGCGATCTTCACGTTCTGCAGCACCGTCAGATCCTTAAACAGCCGAATATTCTGGAACGTCCGCGCTACGCCCATCTGCGTGATGGTAAATGGCTTCTTGCCCACAAGGTTTACAATGCTGTCATCACGACGCTTGAGGAAGATTTCTCCCTTCGTCGGCCTGTATACTCCTGTCAACATATTGAAGACTGTGGTCTTACCCGCACCGTTTGGGCCTATGATACCCACCAGTTCTCCCTCTTGCATGGACAGGTTGAAGTCCGTCACAGCACGCAGGCCACCGAAATTGATAGAAAGGTCCTTAATGTCCAGTAGTGCCAACTCGACCACCTCCTACCTTCGGTAACCTGAACCGCCTGAGCCGCCCCGGTACATTCACTATGCCTTCCCAAGTGAGCTCCTTTCCTCCGAGGAGCCCTTGGGGTCTGGTGAGCATGATCATGATAAGAACCAGGGAGTAAGCAAGCATTCGCCAAACCTCGAACTTACGTAGCGCCTCAGATATTACCGTGATAAACGAAGCCGCCGTAACCGAACCTGTGATACTCCCCTGACCGCCAACAACTATCATAATGAGAAAGTCCACAGATTTAAGGAACGTGAACATGGTAGGATGCGCAATGCTCAAAAGGTGGACGAGCAGACCTCCGCCCAGCCCGGCGAAAAAAGCACCCATGACAAAGGCGATAACCTTATACTTAGTGGCGTTCACTCCCATAGATTCAGCGGCCACCTCATCCTCACGTACCGCAAGGCACGCCCTTCCGGGAGATGAATTAACAAAGTTTGAAATTACTACCACCGTGCCCACAGCAAATAGGTACGTCCACAGAAGATTTGTATAAGGTGGAATGCCAAGAAATCCGCGTGGCCCTCCGACCTTCTGAATGTTAACAATGATGACTCTGATGATCTCGGCGAACCCCAGCGTGGCGATGGCGAGGTAGTCACCCTTCAAACGCAATGTGGGTATACCTACAACCAGGCCGACCACTGCTGCAGCCAGTGCGCCGCACAACAGGGCAACAAGATATGGTATTTTGTAGAATACTGAACAAACCGCTGCGACGTAAGCGCCCACCCCCATGAACCCCGCGTGGCCTATGGAAAACTGACCGGTGAATCCATTGATCAGATTCAAACTTACCGCCATGATGGTATTAATTGCAGCCATATTAAGAATCTGCATGTAATATGGGTTGTGGCTGAAGCCAGCAATAAGCCCAAGGTACAGGAGGGCCAGGGCAACCATTACTACGGGTACTTTTAATAAGCTCTTAGTTCTTGTCATGTCTCACACCCCTATACCTTCTCGCTCATTGGCTTGCCCAAAATGCCGGTGGGCTTGACCAGGAGCACTATGATGAGAATGGTAAAGGCAATTGCGTCACGGTACGAGGACTTCATATAACCAAGCACCATTGTTTCTGCCATACCCATGACCATACCCCCGATGGCCGCACCGGGTATGCTTCCGATCCCACCGAGCACTGCAGCAACGAACGCCTTAAGGCCGGGGAGTATTCCCATGTAGGGGTCGATGCGGGGGTAAGTGATTCCCACCAAAACGCCTGCCGCAGCCGCTAGCGAGGAACCTACGAGAAACGTCATGGAAATTACATGGTCAACGTTAATACCCATGAGTCTCGCAGCATCTTTATCAAAGGACACTGCCCTCATGGCCTTTCCGAGCTTGGTCTTGTTTACGAGGAATGTGAGACCCAGCATAAGGCAGATGGCTACCGCCAGCACGATCAACTGAATGTTAGAAAACTGAATATCACCAACTTTGATCTGTGTCACCTTGATGATTCTTGGATAGGGCAGATAGTTCGGACCTACAAACTGCCGCACAAAGTTTTCAAGGAAAATGGATACTCCAAGCGCAGTGGTAAGCGCAGCAATGCGCGGTTGGTAACGAAGCGGTCTATAGGCGAACCGTTCGATGGTCAGTCCCAAAGCGGATGCTCCTGCCATAGCAACAAGCAGCGTCGGAAAGAATGATCCACCAAAAAACCCGGCGGCAAAAAAGCCGATGTAGGCACCGACCATGTAGATGTCACCGTGAGCAAAATTAATCAATCTAATAATGCCATATACCATCGTATAGCCTAGCGCTATCAGTGAATAGATGCTTCCCAGCTGTAGCCCGTTGATGACCTGCTGGAGGAACGTAGATAACACCGAGCTCACTTTGGGGCTCACTCCCTTAGGCTTATGAATGACATGGCTGCGAGCAGTGAGGGCCCACCCCACTGCCCGCAGCGCACAACTTCTGCGATTACGGGTTGACCAGCTTTACGAATTTTTGCTTTCCGTTTTCGATAGTGAGAATAACCGCTGACTTGACCGGGTTGCCGTTCGGGTCAAAGGAGATCTCACCAGATACCGCCTTAATCTTTATGCCAGCCATCGCATCGCGGATAGCCTTGCCTTCGGTGCTGCCTGCCTTTTCAATAGCATTAAACAGCACCAGAGCGGCGTCATATCCAAGAGCCGCGAGGGCATCAGGCACCGCACCGTACTTCGCCTTGTAGGCATCGATAAACGCGACTGCTTCCGGTGTCTTGTTGTCCGGCGAATAGTGATTGCTGAAGAAGCCGCCCTCTGCCGCTTCGCCGGCTAGCGGGACGAACTCATCCGAGTCCCAACCGTCACCGCCCACAAATACGGAGGTTATGCCCAATTCACGTGCTTGTCTCATGATGAGAGAGACCGTCTGGTAGTAGTCGGGCAGGAAGAGCACTTCGGGGTTAGTGGCCTTGATTCTGGTCAGCTGGGCCCGGAAGTCCTGATCGCCGAATGCGTAAGTTTCGTCAGCCACGATCCGGCCGCCAAA
>DYEP01000247.1 GCA_020725675.1 Symbiobacterium sp.
CCGCGGGGCATGACCCTGTGGGAAAGGGGAGGGTGGCACCCCTCATGGCCAAGGTGATGATGGCGGTCCACCGCCGGAATGCTGGCTAACCTCTCGCATCCCGATGGATGCCTCTCACTTTAGTGAGGGGAGGATGTCACCTTCGGGTTCAGTTCGCTCTTTCTTTCTACCTGTTCAGGTTGGTGAACATGACACGCAGGAATATGTGCCAACCAAGACCCGCCTGTTTACTCGGGCTGAAACCCGGGTAACTTGCAGCGGGTTTCCGTTATTATTTGGGCCTGTTGTGTTGACTTTGGGCATAGTTTGCAATCAGTCGTTGTCGTGCAGGATATAAACGCAGGTATGTGGAATTTCAATGTTCATTGGAGGTCGCTGCCATGTCCGCGTTCTTGGCGTAGATTTTCGACAGTTGTGCCGGCATGTATGACGTGGACTTGGGCAGGTTCCTTTGCTTGCGAACCAGTGTGTTACATGCGGGGATCAGGGGGGCGGGATTAATGCCAAAAGAAGTGAACAACGCGTACGGTTCTATAATCCTGTCTGAAGAAGTGATAGCGACTATTGCTGGAGTGGCTGCCACGGAGTGCTACGGCATAGTGGGCATGGCTTCTAACAAAGTCACTGACGGCATCGCCGAGCTGCTGGGCAGGGAAAACCTTGCAAAGGGGGCTGACGTCGCCTTGGGTGAGGATGACGTGTCCATTACCCTGAACGTGATCGTGGGCTATGGCACCCGAATCTCCGAGGTGGCAAGGAACGTGATAGAAAAGGTCAAGTACACTGTAGAAACCACGACCGGGCTGAAGGTATCCAGGATAAGGATAAACATTCAAGGCGTGAAGGTGGGTAAGACCAGGTAGGAGGCCTAGGACGTGAAAAAAGACAGACTGACAGGAACCGATTATTTCAACTTGATCTCTGCCGCCGCCCGTAGCCTTGAGAAGAACAAGGCGGAAGTGAACTCGCTAAATGTCTTTCCCGTGCCCGATGGTGATACAGGTACCAACATGTCTCTCACGCTAAAGTCGGCACTTGCAGAGGCAAAGAAGGTCGCCACTGACAGCATAGGAAGTATGGCACAAGCCGTATCATTGGGGTCCCTAATGGGAGCGCGCGGTAATTCCGGGGTCATACTGTCTCAAATCTACAGGGGGATCGCAAAGGCGCTTGAGGACAAGGAGTTCGCGACTCCAGTGGAGCTGGCATGGGCGCTTCAAGAAGGCGTCAGAACGGCCTACAAAGCTGTGATGAAACCTGTGGAGGGAACGCTTCTCACAGTAGCTCGAGAGTCAGCAAAAGGCGCGCTCGATGCTGCACGCAAAGGCGGGGACATTGTGGAGGTCTGGGCGAAAGCGCTGGAGGCGGGAGAACTCGCTCTGCAGAAGACGCCGGAGATGCTTCCCGTCCTCAAACAAGCCGGGGTTGTAGACGCTGGGGGGAAAGGGCTGCTATACATCCTGAGCGCGGGGCTTAGTGCACTTCAGGACAGGGTAGAGGCGGATGATGATACCGAAGGTACGCACAAGGCAAAGTTTGAAGTGACGGATGAAATGGCGGATTTGAGATACCCGTATGACACTCAGTTCCTCCTGAAAGGCTCCCGGATACCCGTGGATACCATACGCAATCATCTTGAAGCCTACGGCGATTCGCTTCTTGTTGTCGGGTCACCCGAGATGGTGAGAGTTCACATACACACAGCGAATCCCGGAACGGTCCTGCAATATTGTCTTGAATTCGGGACGCTGTCTGCGATAGAAATAGAGAACATGGTAGAACAGGCATTGCAACTGAAGGACAGCGCGCCCGCTCAGCCCAAAGAGGTCCCCGGGTTCTCAGTTCCCACCCATGAACAGGCGCCCAAAGAAATCGGTGTGGCGGCGGTCGCTGTGGGGGATGGGCTGACAGAGATATTCATGAGCCTCGGGGCAGATCAGATCATCAATGGGGGTCAGACAATGAACCCCGCTACCGAAGACGTGCTGCGGGCCGTTGAGAATGTCCCAGCGGATAAGGTGATAATTCTTCCAAACAACAAGAACGTAATCCTGGCCGCTGAACAGGCAAAAAAACTGTCAAAAAAGGAAGTGCACGTGGTACCGTCAAGGAATGTACCTCAGGGAATCGCTGCGCTGCTCTCTTACCGTCCTGAAGGTGATGTCCAAGAGATCGTTTCAATGATGAATCGTGCCTTAAGTTCCATAAAGGACGGCGAAGTAACCTATGCTGTTAGGGATACCAGGTACAACGGACTTGAGATCTCTACTGGAGATATTCTTGGTCTATCAAACGGGGAAATCATCAAAGTGGGTAAACATCCTGATGAAGTCCTGCAGGCACTGATCGATTCCATTGTTGAAGACGGGGATGAAGTTATTACTTTGCTTTACGGAGAGGGTATTGACGGCGAGCAGGCCAACAGGATCGGAAAGATAATCGGGAGCAAATATCCTGATATGGAAATAGAAGTTAGGTACGGCGGCCAGCCACTTTACTATTATATTGTTTCCATCGAGTGAGAGAGTATTAAAAAAACCCTGCATTGCAGGGTTTTATTTTTTGTATAGGAAGTGGCGGTATGAATTAACAGTATTAATTTAGTTTTTCTCTAAATAATAATGTTAGGATTTTCAAAAGGAGGTGAACATTATTGGCATTAGGACAGAGACGTAATCGAGTCATGGTACCCCAGGCGCAGGCGGCGCTGGAAACGTTCAAGTATGAGGTAGCACGAGATCTAAACGTGCAACCTCCGCCTTCGGGATACTGGGGGAATCTCACCTCCCGTGATTGTGGTGCAGTGGGCGGTCAGATGGTTAGAAGGATGATAGAAATGGCCGAACGCTCGCTGGCAGGTACCGCAGGCATGCAGCCAGGACCTGCCGGTGGACCCACTGGAGGCTTCGCCCAGGGCAGAACAAGATAATCGGGCCAGAGAATCCCAGCATATTAGCGTAATTTAGACGCACAATACATCATAGCCACACCAAAGGAGGTGAATCGGTTGGCACAAGGACAGGAAGGAAGAGTTCTGGTCCCCGAGGCAAAGCAGGCATTGAGCGCTTTCAAATATGAAATTGCCAATGAGATCGGAGTCCGACCCCCAGCCCACGGTTACTGGGGTGAGTTGACCTCCCGGGACTGCGGTGCGGTAGGCGGGCAGATGGTCAAGAGGATGATTGAAATAGCCGAGCGCTCACTGGCTGGCAGAACAACTCCTTAAGTGAGCTGGTAGCAAACAGGGACGGGAAAAGCACGGTACACCGTCCCTGTACTTTTCTTGTTCACATCACGTACCTTGACAACTCTTCATACCCGATGCCTTTATGCATGGCTGCGTTTAGCCCTGATGATAGTATCCGGGCAGTCTCCTCTATCAGTACATCGATCTCTTTGGGCGTAACAACCATGTGTCCTACAGAAGGGCTTAATACATCGTGTATAAGTCTGTCATGTCCCCCCATTTCCTTCAAGAACTCGTAAAACGGTACTTTGGTTCCCAATCGTTCAACAAGTACATCAACAGTGTTACTTGCGATGGTCATCGCATGAACGACAGTGGGTACGCCCACTGCAATCACTGCCACTCCGAGGCTTTGGGACGTAAGGCCCGACCTTGTGTTACCCACTCCAGAACCCGGGTGTATTCCCGCGTCTGATATCTGGATGGTGGTCATGACCCTTGAAATGTTTCTTGCACACAGTGAGTCTACTGCAATCACCAGGTCCGGCCGGATACGGTCCACCACGGCCTTAATAATTTCGAATGTCTCTATGCCTGTGATACCCAACACTCCTGGAGCCAAAGCAGCCACTGCGCGCAGTTTTCCGCGGAGTTCAGGAGGGACAAAAGGCCCAAGATGCCGCGTAACCAGCAGCTGATCTATCACCCTGGGGCCAAGCGCATCCGGAGTGGCATTCCAGTTGCCAAGACCTACAATTAGTACAGATGCATTGTCCGGAAGATCTATGAGCCTCAGCAACTCGTCGGAGAATACTGATGAGACTTTCTCTTCAAGTTCTCTGTTCCGGTTTTCCGGGCTTGGCATGTCAATGGTTATATATCGTCCCATGTTCTTTCCCATCGCTTCGGCGCCCTCAGGACTCCAAATGTTCACCCTGGTCACACCCAAGGGGCCGATGCGCTCTTCTTCCATGGAGACTCCTGGTATCTGGTTCTGACCTGTGTCCCGAAAGAATCTTTCTGATTCTTCCAGAGCAAGATCTGTATATGGCTGGTATTCCAAGGTGACACCTCCGAAGGTTAAAATAACCGGTGTTTGAGTATTTCATGCCGACAGCAAAGAGGAAAAAAATGTCAGTAATAGCTCGCGGTAGCACGGGTCATAATAACCAATGCAAAGGAAGGTTCAAAATCTGAACCCTCCCCCATAGGCTCTTCCTCCGGTTTCTCCTCTCCCATGACGGCCAGTACGGGCCGTCTCTTTTTTTGTTTAGGCAGGATCACATCTGCTATTATAGAAGGGGCAGGTGATGTACGTGAGGATAGTAGGCGGAGAAAGGAGAGGCTACCCACTGAAAGCGCCCCCGGGCCGCAGGACAAGACCAACATCTGACATAGTTAGAGAGGCGCTGTTTTCGATAATCTTACCTGTGGTCCAAGGCTCGGTGTTTTATGACGTTTTTGCAGGTTCGGGAGCAGTTGGAATTGAAGCCCTGAGCCGCGGGGCTGAGCGAGTCGTCTTTGTGGAGGAAAGCCCTGCCTCCTGTCGTATAATTAACATGAACTTAAGAAACACTGGGTATCTTGAAAAGTCGCTGGTACTCCAAAAAGACGTTTTTGCACTTGGACGGTTGCGGGATCTCCCCCGGGCGGATATCGTGTTCATGGACCCACCGTATGACTCGGACCTCGCTCAACGTGTTTTGCAGGCACTTCCGGCGATCGACGCGCTGGGCAAGGCAGGCATGGTGATTGTGGAGCACCCAAGACGAATCCCATCTCCGGAGAGCGCGGGACCTTTCCTGCTGGGCCGGAGGAAGTACTACGGTGACACGGCGCTCGCTATCTATTACCGTCAGGAGGAATGACATGTGAAGGTTGCGGTATACCCGGGAAGTTTTGATCCTCTGACAAACGGTCATCTGGATATAGTGGAGAGAGCCGTCAAGATTTTCGATAAGCTATGGGTGGTAGTATTCAGTAATCCGGGGAAGAACCCGTTGTTTTCTGTAGAGGAAAGAGTCGAGATCATCAAAGAAGCCACTTCACACCTTCCGAACGTGGAGGTCGAACACTCATACGGGCTTTTGTCTACCTATATGGAAAAGAAGGGTTCAGTAATCGTGCTCCGTGCTTTAAGAGCGGTATCCGATTTCGACTACGAGTTCCAGCTCCACCTCATGAATAAGAAACTAAACCCGCTAATAGAGACGATGTTTATGATGACAGCATCGGAGTACTCGTTCTTAAGCTCAAGCATTGTAAAAGAGGTGGCTGCGTTCGGTGGGTGCATAGAAGGGCTCGTACCTCGTAACGTGGCGGTCAGGCTTAAAGAGAAGCTGAAGCAGAATCGATGAGAAGGGGCGATGGAGATGGCAGACGACGTCATAACACTGCTTGAACGAATGGAGGAATTGGTGACAGAGAGCCCGCGGATTCCTCTTACGGCCAAGGCGATCGTGGACGAAGAGGAGCTGTTCGCGATCATTGATGAGATAAAGGAGAAGCTCCCAGAGGAACTGAGAGAGGCGCGCTGGGTGGCCAGGGAGCGAGAGCGGCTCCTTGGCGAGGCGCGCCAGCAGGCCGAGTTGATTCAGAAAGAGGCGAGGGAGCGTTCTGCGGCGCTGGTGGCGGAAGCGGAGCGGAGAGCGGAATCCGTTCTGCGCGAGGCACAGGCAAGGGCGGACAGACTGACTAGCGATCACGCTATCACCAAGAAAGCGGAAGAGCAGGCACAACGGATCATCAAACATGGTCAGGACGTCGCGGAGGAGATGCATCGCAACGCTAGACAGTACGCAGCGGAAGTACTGGGCAAACTTGAAGCGCAGATGGAGAGATCCATGTTAACGGTCAGGCAGTCCCGGGAAGAACTACTGAGGATGATGGATGAGAGGCCAGCCGGGAAGGCGCAATAGCAGAGTACTGGCTGGATTTTGAAGTTTCGAGGAATTTAGCGATCAAGTTTCTGGAGAGTGTGGCCCACTGAGCTGACTTTCAATGGTGGGGAAAATGAACAGGGGCGTGATACAAGAGGAACAGGAAGAGCTGATGCAAATGCGGCCAGATAGGAAGACAGAAGCACGGATGTTTTTTATCCAAGAGGCACAAAGACAACGCTTACATGGGTTATCGGATCGGTGCTTGAGAACCATACAGTGAAATCAGGCTCCTGCAGGAGTGAGTCATGTATGGTGAGATTCAAGAGGTTCTGCCGTTTTGGAGAAGGTCATTGACTGACAAATGCCGTTGTCTGTTTGCGGCCGGCGCTGTACCGGCGCTATCTGCGTATGATGATCACCTTTCCTTTCCTGAACACAGCTGTGAGCATCCCAGCTATGATCAATGCGCCCACCCCGTAACCAAAACTCATCAGTGAAAATCCAAGTCGCTCGATCCACGTCAGCACGGACATCGCTTCTATTGTCGTTCTTACAGGCCGCGTGAGCACGTTGATCACCGGGCTTACTGGGCCCATCAGTATGGCAGTGTAAAGCGCCGCTAAAACTGCGTGGACCAACCTGCTGATCACGTATGGACCCATGGAAATGTCTGTGCCCTGCTTTATACTGGCCACCTGGGCGTGGACAGAAAGCCCGCTCCAGGCGATAATCGCACTTGCCATTACAACCCTCTGGTTCAAGACAGCCTGGGCCGTCGCGGCCATCTCTGTACCGATGGTAATTTCAAACATTCCGCCTACCATTGCAGGGATGAGGTTAGGGTGGATGCCAAAAGGGCTGAGAAGCAGCGAAAAGAGCCGACTGATGACGGCTACCGCGCCCATAATGTCAAGTACGCGAATGACAACAGAGAAAAGAATAATGCACCCGCCTATTAGGAACTGGGTGTTCATCGAATTCCGAACGGCATCACCGAGCAGCTGGCCTATTGGACGTCCGTCCTTCTCCCTAGCGCGCGACATCTCGGCAACCGCGCGGGAGAGGATGAATCCCTTCCTGCCGGCTGAGCTGTCTACAATTTCTCCTCTGGGGGCATAGAACCTGAGCAGAAGACCCACAGACAGGCTTGACAGGTAGTGGGAGATCATGATCACCGGCGCCACTTCTGGGAGTCTGAACATACCCACCGCGACAGCGCCTGACATAAAAAGCGGGTCTGCCGTGTTGGTGAAGGATACGAGCCGCTCGGCCTCGTGCTTTGAGCACATCTTAGCCCTGCGGAGTTTGCTTGTAAGCACTGAACCGATTGGATACCCCGATGCAAGCCCCATAGCCATAACGAACGAGCCTGCGCCGGGTACGTTAAAGAGAGGCCGCATCAGTGGCTCAAGGAGCACTCCCATCCCATGTACTACGCCAAGCCCCATCAAGATCTCAGAGCCTATGAAGAACGGTAAGAGAGCGGGAAAGACGATGTCCCACCAGAGTTTGAGGCCTCTGATGGCCGCAGTGTATGCTTGTTCTGGGTAAATTACCATAGAAATTGTAAGCACGATGGCGCACAGCGCCAAGAGATGGTTCAATGTTCTAACTTTCATCTCCCGAGCCCTCCTTTTGGAGATGACATTAGATTATACTATCGGGCTCTTTGGACTATGCGGGTACACATTCACTTGGGGCTTGTACCCCGGTGTGAAGGAATATGGAGGCACACATTGAATAACCCTTTTAATGGGGTGTGCAGGATAGAAAGAGTTCGCTGCAGGGAATTGTGGGCCATGCAACTGCAGGCTATTTAGTTTGGAGGTAATGGATGATAAGGAAGGGTCGTTTCAGGTTCAGGCGGGCACTTTTTCTGGTGTGCCTGGTCGCGATATCCGGATGGGGGCTGTTCTTTGCACCCACAGGCTTTTTAGCAGTATTCCCCGGGTCTGCATTGGAACTTGACAGGATAGTCACAGTAGAGGGCGGAGAGAAGGCAAGTCAGGGAGATCTATTGATGACTACCGTATCATCACGAGACGCCAGTCCGGCTTTATACCTTCTGGCGCTCATCGATCCGAGAGTGGACCTCAGGCGTAAGAAAGACATCCTGCCGCCCGGTAGAGATATGCGGGAGTACTGGGAAGACAACAGGCGCATGATGGAAAACTCACAGAACATAGCAAAAGTCCTGGCACTTCAATACCTGGGGATTCAGGCGGAGCTTAAGGGCCGAGGTGTATTGGTAAGAGGCGTCCTGCCCAAGAGTCCTGCCGCAGACAAACTGAAAGAGCATGATGTAATAGTCTCCATAAATGGTACTCGGCTGGGTTTCGTGGAAGATCTGATGGAAGTGATGGCGACACGGAGCGTTGGCGATAAGCTCGAAATTGGTATTGTTCGAGATGGGCATGCCGAAACCGTTGAAATCACTGCAGGAGAGCACCCTGAGATCCCTGGCAGAGCAGGCATCGGAGTATACATCGAGACGTACGGGTTTGAAGCATCAATACCGCGCGAGATCACCATCGCCGCTGGGAGTGTCACCGGACCCTCGGCGGGGCTTATGTTTGCGCTCGAGATCATCAATCAGATGGTTCCTGAAGACCTCACATACGGCCAGAGGATCGCAGGTACAGGTGTGCTACTTCCCGACGGCAGAGTGGGTGCAGTTGGAGGAGTGAAGCAGAAGGTGAAGGCTGCAGAAGCGGCCCGCGCTTCGGTATTCCTGGTACCAAGGGCAAATGCTCAGGACGCTGCAAGCGATGGATTGAAGATTATTGTCGTGGACAGTCTGGAGGATGCGCTAGCCAAGATCAGGGCGCTTCAGTAGCCCAAGTGTTTTTGTGTTTGAGGAGTTATGATTGCTCAGATCCTTGCAGAACTTCTGAGGTCATCGCGGGATTTCTTGACAGTGAGATCTGAGTGTAGATATAATAATCATCGGCGACGAGGTGGTTCATTGTGAAGATCAACATTGCCGAATTAAAAAAGCAAACAGGCCTTGTTGCACAATTCGACTTTTCGGAACGCATAGACCACCTCTACGCTTACGGTCAGCGGTTCTCATTTCCAAGGCCAGCCCATTTGCGGGTAGTCCTAACTAACACTGGCAAGTCCTTCATCGCCGATTTCAAACTGGAAGTAGATCTTCGTGCGGTATGCGGCAGATGCCTTGAGGAGTATGAAAAGCCGCTGAGGCTTCTGTTTACAGAAGAATACATCCAGGGAGAACCCTGTGAGGATACCACTGCGCTCTCGTACACGGGGGATGTGATTGATCTTAGGGAAGCCGTTAGGGAAAACATTCTCCTGAATCTACCCCTAAAACCCATTTGCGATGAGGAGTGCAAAGGACTCTGCTCGGAATGTGGCGTGAATCTGAACCTGAGCAGCTGCAGCTGCGGAAGAGAAGAAGTGGATCTGCGCTGGGCAGATCTCTTGAAACTAGGGCTTCTGCCCAGGGAAGGGAGTGTAACGGATGGCGGTTCCAAAGAGGAAAACCTCAAAGGCAAGAAGAGATAAGAGACGGGCTAACTGGAAGCTTACGGTACCAGGGCTGATCGAGTGCCCTCAGTGCCACGAGTTGAGGCTACCGCACAGGACATGCGTCCATTGTGGTTACTACAAGGGGAAATCTGTGGAAAAAGCTGAGTAAGCAGGACGCGAGCAAGTGGGCCGCCGCAGGGGTGATGTATCAAGACTCCGTAACAAGTGGGCGGCCTCAGTTGTTTTATCGGGTATGAAACGCACATGGTCAGGTCTGGAGGTTGTCGGTTTCTGTGTAGCATATCAAGACTACAAAGAGTTTAAAGCCCTCTGGCTACCTGCAGTCAGCCTGGTCTTCAGAGGTCTGCCGCACGAGCCTTTGGGGACACCTTCCTGGGGGTGAAGCCAAATAGATGAAGTAGCGGGACTGCTGAACAGGAGGCAGCAAGTGTTCGCCGACAGAAGGGTTGTCCCTGCGGAGCTTTGCACGACGGCAATGAACGTTGTGGCTGCAACTAACCTTTGGAACAAGAACAAATTGCTTTCGTTATGGCTCCATCCTGATGCTGGCCGAGGACTGTAGCTGAAGAAGGAATTGCGCTTGCCTCTCGGAGCAAATAACGCGATACAGAGTCTATGACTACAAAGATTGCCCCGGATTAACAACCAGCGGACTCTTCCTTTTTTCATATTCATCGAAGCTGACTCAGCCCTTGCTGCTACAGACTTGCAGAGTCCAATAGTACGTAAATAAGGGATCACAAATGTCTCCTTTACCAGGATCGCGGCCTTGGGGAGGACAGCAGTCTGTACACTAATTTGGGGAAAACCGTTCGACAGTGGGAGGGTGTTGTATGAACGGTGTGCTCATCGCGCCCTACGAGGAACTCCTGGAATTGGCGCAGGTGCTTAAACGAGAGAAGAAGTGGGACCTGGATATAGTGCTGGGAGACCTGTACGATGGTGCAAAACTGGCGCAGGAGTACGCCAGATCGGGCGCTCGCTTCATCATTAGTCGAGGGGGGACTTACAGGCTAATTAGGCAACTCGTGACGGTGCCTGTGGTAGAGATAAGGGTCACCATCGACGACCTCTTTGAGCAGCTGTCCGACATATCAAGAAGAAGCAGGCACGTTGGAGTGGCAGGGTTCGAGAATGTAATTCGAAGCCACAGGGGGCTTGCCAGGCTTTTCGACAGCCCAATCGAGTATATACCCTATGAGGACCCAGCCCAGGTCAGGCGTTCTTTGATTGAAGCTGCGGGCAGGGGTGTTGACGTCTTGCTCGCCGACGTCGTTGGCTGCAAGACCGCACGCGACCTTGGGATGGAGCATCGACTCATCCGTTCGAGCAAAGATGCGATAATCGAGGCCGTGGAGCTGGCTATGAACATTTCCCTGGAGCGTTACCAGGCTGCCCCAAAGATGTTCAGGGAGCCGCCCCCAAAGGGGCCCAAGATCGAGCAACCTGTTCTATCAGCCAAGTACAGCTTCTCGGACATCATATCGGTATCACGGCAGATGCAAGAAGTCATAGACCAAGCCCGGGTTTTTGCCATGCTAGACTCCCCTATCTTGATTACCGGAGAGACAGGTACCGGCAAGGAACTGTTCGCTCACAGCATCCATCTTGCAGGTCCAAGGAGACAGAACCCATTTGTCATCGTTCCCTGTGGAGCAATGCCTCCTGAGCTATTGACGGCGGAATTGATGGGATACACTGACGGCGCTTTTACTGGTGCGAGGCGTGATGGCCGGTGCGGGCTGCTGGAAGCTGCTAACGGGGGGACACTCTTCCTGGATGAGGTGGAAGACCTCCCGGCTGACTCCCAGGCCGCACTACTACGATTCCTGCAAGAGGGCCAGATCAGAAGGCTTGGCGAAAACCGCCTAATTCAGCTCGATGTGAGGGTCATAGCTGCGACCAACCAAGACCTCGCTGAGCTCGTGAAGGAACGGAGGTTCAGAAGCGATCTGTACTACCGCTTGCACGTGCTGCCCCTTGGAATTCCGCCGCTGCGGAACCGTCGCGAGGATATATTGCCACTGGCTCGTCATTTTGTTCGGATCTACTCCGAGCGGATGGAAAAGCAGATCTCAAGCATAGAACCCGAGGCGCAGGAGGCGCTCCTATCTTACGACTATCCTGGCAACGTGCGAGAACTCCAATCGCTCGCACAGCGAGCTGTGGCTTTCAGTGTGACAGGCAAGATCACCCTGAAAGACATCACCATTGCGAAGGAAGGATTCGGATGGGCTCCCCGCGCAACGACCGGTAAAGACGATTGCGATTCGGACGTGCGTCCGCTCAAGGTTCTGGAAAGACAGATGATACAAGAGGCGCTTGTCGCCTGCTCAGGAAACATCACATTGGCCGCAAGGATGTTAGGTATCAGCCGCAGCACGCTTTGGAGAAGACTCAAGGCCTACTCACTGTGATTGAGGCGCTGGTTGATCTGGTCCCACCTGCCCGCAAGTCTTGCGGCCACAAGAATGGCCTGCAGCATACTTTTTTCCTTGGCCACGCCCTTCCCAGCGATGTCGAAAGCGGTGCCGTGGTCCACAGAAGTGCGCACCACTGGAAGTCCGACAGTTATGTTGACGCCTTCATCAAAATGCAGGGTCTTAAAAGGTATGTGACCCTGATCATGGTACATCGCTATCACGAAATCATACTCCCCTGCTGCTGCCTTTGGAAACAGGGCGTCTGCGGGTAACGGACCGACGACATTGATGCCCTGGGCGCGGGCTTTTTCAACGGCTGGTTCGATGACTTCGACCTCTTCGGTGCCAAACAGCCCGTGTTCGCCCGCATGAGGATTGAGGCCGGCAACGGCGATGGGTTTTTCTGTTCTGTCTAAGCAGTCTGCCAGTGCGGCCGCTATCCTGATTTTTTCAAGGACTCTGTCTACAGTTATGGCGCTCGGTACTTTGCTGAGCGCAATATGGGTAGTCACATGAAGCACACTTAACTGCTCGTGGCTTAGTACCATGCAGTACCTGGAGACCCCAAAAAGCTCGGCAAGGAGCTCAGTATGCCCCGGGTAGAGGCAACCACTAAGATGCATGGCTTGTTTGTTGAGCGGGGCGGTGACTATTCCGGAGACAAGGCCTTCTTTGGCCAGGTGAATCGCGAGCGTCAAATAGGCGACCGCCGCGGCGCCTGCTTCACGTGACACCCGTCCTTTAGGAATCCCCGACTGCAGGGGCATCGGGTCAATTACGTTGATTACTCCCGGTTCACGGGAGGCATCCCTCACTTCCTGCAGCACATTTAGTTCAGCCCGGCGGTACACGGGGGGGAGGTTCGCCATATCTTGCTTTAGGACCTCAGGACTGCCGATTACCAGCGGTAGGCATGCGTTGCGTACCTCTTCATGGCACAATGCCTTTATTACTACTTCCGGGCCGATGCCAGCGGGATCCCCCATAGTGATTGCTATCACACGGTTAACTGACGTTATTTCACCTGTCGAAGTGCTTTTGTTGCCTGGCATAGCGCATCATTGCCTCCAAATCCACCTGCTTTAGTGATCACAGGGAAGCCCTCATAGATCCCCGCTACGAGCCTACCGATCGGGATTCCCGGGGATACCTCGCTCACGAGGTCTATGCCTCGGCTCCCAAGGTAACTGGTGACTGCAGTGGCTGTGTCACCACCCGTGAGGACGAGCCCGCAGGCATTCAGCTTGCGGAGAGCGAGTGCCGCGGCTTTCGCGATTGCTTCCGATACGACAGCGGGAACCTGGCTATCGCCGATTCCGAAGGCAGAGGCTGCTTGCTTGACCTGCGTCACTTCGGAAGGTTGCCCCGGAGTGGACAGGATCAAGCCCTGCAAGTCTCCTTCGTTTCGGAGCACAGAGGTTAGGATGCTGTCCAGTTCCTCTTCCCATTTGTGTTCTGCCTTCATGTAGCTGATGGGATCGATCGTTATGCCTCTCCAGCCGGGCTCGCTAAGAAGCAGGGCAGTTTGCTCTCGGGATCTTGGGTTCACCGAGCCGCACACTACCAGGACCTGCGCGGGCTTGCCGCGGGCCCCTTGCCGGGTATACATATCCTTCGCTACTTGGGAGGCTAGCCCTGCTGACCCCACGTAGAGGACACTGCCTGCTGCCTCTGCTGCGCCTCTGACCAGAGTCTCCAGGTCGAGCTGGCTCACCGCGTCCACGACAACCAGTCTATGCCCAAGCCGGAGACAGTCCATAAGAGAGCCGGTAACAGCTTGCGCACCCTGGAGGATAGTCGACAGCGGTAGGTGCCCAACCGGCCCGGTACTCCGTAAACCCAGCAATCCTGGCAGGAAGCTCTCGGTTACTGGACACACGGGGTCGTGGCCGATGGCAGTGCGGGAGACCGGTTCGCCGTTTACAAGCAAATATCCACCAGCTACTATCCGTCCGTTGGCCGGAAACGAAGGGGCAATGACCGCTAGATCGAAACCAAATTCGTCCATCAGAGCTTCAGTCTCTTCAGCGACGTTCCCCCGGAAAGTCGAATCGATTTTCTTGTATATGCCGGATACACCCAGGCGTTTGAGCCTTCTGGCAGTGCTGGTCAGCACAGAGCGTGCATGATCGGGGCTTAGCGCTCGCGAGTCTGTATTAAGAACTACAACATCACAGTCAGACGTATCTTCTAAATCCTCCTGTCTTAGGAAAATCCGAGTCTTAAATCCCTGGATTGAGAACTGAACTCCAGTATCTCCTGCGCCGGTTAGATCATCGGCGACTACCGCAAAAATCCCCATTATATATCACCCCTGTGCCTGTAGCATATTGGAGTCGTGGGTTCCCGGCTCCGTGCTTTCTTGCACTGGGCTGCCGGGAACCCGTTGATTATTACACCTGTTCTGTTCTCTGAGACTTAGCCGTCTTCACAGCACGCTCGTGCAGGTAGTGGGTAAAGATAGGCGTAAGAACGGCTGTGATCAGAACTGAGGCAGCTACCTGTGAGGTAGCGATTGCGACGAACGGTTTGAAAGAGGAGTCGGCTTCCGCTATGATCGCCGGTGTAGCAACAGAATTACCTGCCGTAGTGCCTATGGCAAAACCAACCGAGCTCCGTTCCTTCAGAAGCCACCTGTAGCTCGCGTATCCCAGGAAACCTGTTACAAGTGTCACTGCCACACCGATCACGATTCCAGTTGCGCCACCGGTGACGAGCGACCTGAGATCGATACCTGCGCCGAGAGCGAAGGCGAAGAAGGGGATAGTGATGTTAGGGGTTGGCTTCATGAGTTCAGCAAAGCGCGGATCGAGGTTGCCCCAGACGAAGCCGATAAGGAACGGTATTATGGCAGCCACGATATAACTCCATGGGATGGTACCAAGTCCGCTGAGGCCGAGGAAGAGTAGGGAAAAGAACGGCCCATCATTCAGGGCGCTGGCGATGTAGGCCCCCTGATCGTCAGCATTGCCGTAGCGTGAAGCCAGTGCGATCCACAACCCGCCGTTCGAGTTGATGAATGCAACCAGTACCGCAAGCAGCGAAAAGCCTGCCAGGCCAGGCTTTCCGAAGAGGTAACCATAGGCGATCACAAGAAGACCCGGAACGATGGTCTTAGCAAGCAAGAGCACTCCGGTTTTTGTAAGCACACGTTTGCTCTGTTTGAGAGTCAGCTGGGAACCGGTGGCCAGGATCAAGAGCGCGATAAGTGGTGCAGCACCGTTCTTGAAAAGGGCTGTCGTGAAGGATCCGTAATCCAGGAATCCGGGGGCAAAGGTCTTGACTACGGATCCTAGCAGTAATGGAATCAACATCATCCCGCCGGGCACTTTCTGCATGCTTTCCACAATTCGCATCGCAAAGCCCTCCTTGAGGTTTTGTCTTTCATCAGTCTATTAGCATGAACCGTGCCACAGCCATCTCCAAATGAAGAACCCCTGCTCAAAAGGCACGAGGGCGTGCCGTGTTGTTTTTTACTAGCAAGTGATCAGAGTGTAGTCTCATTTTGCTATACCAACTTGAAACAGGGTGAACGGGAGTGACTTTTTCAGCGAGAAGCGGTGGGCCTGTCAAGCGTCAATGAAAATGTCAGGTAAACATCGTCTGTGATTCTGTCAGGGTAGAAGTGGTATAATGAGGCCTACGGGGTTTCCATGGCTTACGCCATGGATGGTTTTGAGCGGGCCTACGAATTGGAGTAGTGCCCG
>DYEP01000038.1 GCA_020725675.1 Symbiobacterium sp.
CCTACACCGAAGATGATTCTGCCCTTCTTGGTAACCGGGGTGGTAACATAGTCCGTCGCCATAAACAGCGCGCCAAGCATCAAACCTCCAGCCAGCAGGTGACTCAACGGGTCCCGGCCAAAAAGCGCCGTGAGGACAAAGACAGTGCCGAGGTAACTCACGGGTGTTCTCCAGTCGATCACCTTGCGTGCAAGCAGGTACAACGCGCCTACGATCAACGCTAGCGCAGAGGTCTCGCCAAGTTGCCCTGCCATATTACCAATGAACATATCGAACAGTGACGGAAGCTGTCCCTGACCTGTCTTCATGACTACAAGAGCGGTCGCAGCCGTCTTCACATCGAACGGACCTACCACTGCGGTGAGGTGTGCCGGCCAAGAAGCGAGTAAGACTGCTCTTGCAGCCAGAGCGGGGTTCAAAAAGTTCTGTCCAAGCCCCCCAAACACCTGCTTTACGATGATCATGGCAAAGGCTGAACCCACCACAGGTATCCATAGCGGAACGGAAGCGGGTAGATTAAATGCAAGAAGAAGGCCTGTAACTACCGCACTAAAATCCCCTATGGTAACGGCTTTGCCGGTAATTTTCTGAAACAACGCTTCCGAGGCTACTGCGCTCACCACGGAAACCAGCATCACTGTTAAGGCATTCACTCCGAAAAACACGATCGCCGCAAGAGCTGCCGGCAGTAATGCTATGACCACGTCGCGCATCAGTATGGGTGTGGTTACCGCCGTTTTCAAGTGCGGGGATGAAGAAACCACAACCTTGTAGTCTGCCACCTAAATCCCTCCCATCAGGCTCCGGTTTATTACCGGCTCTATTTCTTGCCGCGCTTTTTTCGTCTCTCGTTTATCTCCCACTTGGCAACACGTATCGCCTGTGTTAACGGTCTCCTTGCAGGACAAACGTACGCGCAGCAGCCACATTCTATGCAATCCAATGCATTCATGGATTCAGCCACATCGTACATCTCACGTTCCGCGTAACCACCGATGAATACCGGCAAAAGGTTTACCGGACAGGCATCCACGCACTTTGCGCATTTGATGCACGGTGATGGCTCCCCCCAGTCCGCTTGCTGCCGGGTAAGCACCAGTATACCGGAGGTTCCTTTGATCACGGGGACTTCGGCGGTCATTTGGGCGATACCCATCATAGGGCCACCCATGATGATTTTGCCCGGCTCCACCTTGTATCCCCCTACCTGGTCTATGAGGTCTGAAAACAGCGTGCCGATCTTGACCTGGAAGTTCTGCTGGTCAACCAATGCATGTCCCGTCACTGTAACCACTCGCTCCACCAGCGGCAAACCTTTCTTGAATACGTCTGCTACTGCAGCTGCAGTGCCCACGTTGCTCACCATTACGCCCACGTCGAATGGCAGGCCGCCAGGAGGTACTTCCCTGTTCAACACCGCCTTGATGATCTGTTTTTCTGACCCCTGGGGATACCTAGTCTTGAGTTCAACTACTTTTATGGAAGGCTCGTTCGCTGCCACTTTGCGCATCTCTCGCAGCGCATCAGGCTTATTGTCCTCTATGCAGATGTAACCGTTCTGTACTCCCACGGCATACATAAGAACCTTTAACCCGTACAGAATGTCTTCAGGTCTCTCCAACATGAGCCTGTGATCTGCAGTCAGGAACGGCTCGCATTCCGCTCCGTTAAGAATGTAGGCATCTATCCGCTTTTCTTTCGGAGGCGATACCTTAACCGCGGTAGGAAATGCAGCGCCCCCTAGTCCCACTATGCCGGCTTCACGGATCATTCGCTTTACTTCATCCACAGAAAAGCTGGCATAATCGCCTTTTGGTCTGACCTCTTCGTGAACGCTGTCCTGACCGTCAGAATCGATTATTATGGAAAGAACTTCTCTTCCCAGGGCGGGGTGGAGAAAGGGTTGTACTGCAGCTACGGTTCCTGAGACGCTGGAGTGTATTGGTGCGGATACAAAGGCTTCGGACGCCCCTATCTTCTGGCCGAGTTTTACGTGGTCTCCTTCACGGACCAGCGGTTCACACGGCGCACCGGTGTGCTGAGACAGGGGGAGTACAATCCTTTTGGGTTCACGTGCACGCACAATCGGCTTATGCTCTGTTAGTTCCTTGAAGTGTGGCACATGTACGCCGCCGGGAAACGTCCTCCTCTCCATGAAAATCACCCCTTCTTAATCGTGCGTGAATTAACAAACTATAATAAACTGACATATCGGTATTCTATCTTGCAAGAGGAAATCCTGCATCAGACTGAATCTATGCTTATCATATAAGAAAAATAGCCTGCGCAAGCAGGCATGTTTTTCCGGTATGATGTTGGTCGGGTTGGTTTTAGGGTACTGAAACCGCCAAAGTCAGGCATTCCTCATAGTCTTCGGCCAGTTGAACAAGAAACGTAATTGCGTCAGCCAGATGAGTCTGATCCTTCTTCTCCGCAAACGCCTTCATTTCAGAAATGGCTTTGAGGGCGGTGTTGGATGCCGAAATCACTGCTTTGTGAGTGCTGTCCCATCCTTGAGGAACTGCTTGTGAAGCAAGCTGCTCCTGAGCCTTGCGCAAGCTAGCCTCAAGAGCCTGGGCCTCTTGGGCCAGATTTGTCGGCTGCCCCGAAAAGTGCTGGCCCCAAACATTCATCTGCGCCCGGAGACTGGCGGAGATCTCTGATAGCACACCCCTTAAAGCAGCGCCGTAACCTTCAGTGACCCCTCTCAGGCTGAGCGACCCACCTGGAATCGAGACAGCGTATACATATGTGTCCAGTCCGCGGTTATTAGCGTACTGGGCGGCCTTTGCAGCGGCTGCCTTCGAAGCGTAGATCCCGGCTATCACACGGTATTTATCCTCTGCCACCACGTGCGCCGGGACCTGCTTTGCCAGTGCATCTGCGGCATGACGTTCCGCTCCTTCACGGTTAGCAAAGGCGCCAAGTTGCACCCTGAATACTTCGACAGCAGCCAGGTCTACCGTGGTGGTCGTGAGTTCCTGCGTACCTTTGGGTGCGCTCACATCATCAGGTGGAGAGACGGTATTTCCGCCACCTGTCCTGTTTCCGGCAAGCAGTGTACCAAACAAAAACTCACCAAGGAGATAACCGCTGAAAACCGCGAGCAGAGCGCCTGCCAGTACCAGAACCGGCATGGGTATACCTTTTTTTAATGAAAACCTCTTTCTCCGGTACATCCTGGTTTCTATCCCTCCCCGCGACGAATTTGCTGTCGTCACAAGTTACTACCCAAGACGAACAATTCGCTGCCCCAATTGGAGTCCTCTCTGGTCTACAAGCTTAAATTTGACTTCCCCCCGTAAACCAATCTCCTTTTTTGGTACTTCCACAATGTCAACCGGGCATGTCATCACCAGCGTTACCGCGTCTTCGGGGCTCGGGTCCTTGAGCATTACACGAACGATAACCTCGCCCCCGTCTACCGTTATTTCATTGATTCTTACGGAATAGCCACCGCTCTTGCACAGGCCTCTGTGAACGGCAATCAGAATATTGGCGTCAAGGTCTACATCCGGGTAAAGACCTTCCTGCGGGCATAAAGACTTAAGCTCTTGCTCGCTTGTTGCCACAATGAACGTCAGGGTGTCAAACCCGTCATATGCCCAGGTTGGTTTGGGAAGCCGTCTCACACCAGGTCCCTCCGCAGCCGAAGTTGGGACATGACCCTCTGTAAAGGTATATTCCCGCGAGCTGTAAAATAGTCATTTCCTTTTTGTCGTCTGCTCAAAGTACTCAGGAAATAGCCTTCGTGTATATGTACGCGCTGCTCCCACCAGGTAAAGTGAACCTGTAATGAGAACGAAATCTTCTGGACCTGCGAGTGACAGTGCTCTGTCCACTGCGTGCGCGATGCTATCCGTGACTTCCCACCTGATACCGGCTGTGCCCATGTACCTCCCGTACTCCTCGGGGTCAAGGGCCCTCGGGCTATCCGGTCGGGTAAGCACTGCATAGCGAGTACATTTGGCAAAAGCACAAACCATCTCCGAAACCGCCTTGTCGGAGAGAACTCCTGATACAAGAATACACCGTTTTCCGGGGAGCAAACGACCGAGCGTCTCCACCACAGCGTTTGCTCCATCCGGATTATGGGCGCCATCCAGTATTACAAGAGGTTCGCGGCTGATTACCTCCATTCTGCCAGGCCACCGTGTGGCCGCAATCCCGGCCCGCACATCATCCGAGGTTAGAGAAAACCCGGAACAGAGCACAGCTTCTACCGCAGTAGCAGCGTTAATGCTCTGATGCTCTCCGATGAGCGGGATGTGCAAGTCTGAAATGCAGAGCCTGTCCGAGTAAAGCGAACAGGTCTGGCCGGATAGGTCGCTGGATAGCGGTACAACCCGCATATCTCTGCCCACTACCCGAAGGGCACTGCCCTCTCTCTTGGCGGTTGCGGAGATCACTTCCATCGCTTCATCTGCCTGCGGCGCGCTTACAACAGGGCACCCTGGTTTTATGATACCGGCCTTTTCAGTAGCGATGAGCCGCAGTGTGGGTCCCAGTCTCTCCATGTGATCCATTGCGATACGCGTAATTACCGAAACACGAGGGCGATCCACCACGTTGGTCGCATCAAATCGACCACCAAGACCCACCTCCAGGGCCACGCACTCCGCCTGTTGCTGCTTGAAATACAGGAAAGCCATGGCCGTGACTGCTTCAAATTCGGTAGGGTGTTCACCGCAAGCCCGTTCGGTGTACTGACATGCATCTTTGATCACCGGGGCTAGCTCCGCCACGGCTTCCTCAGGTATCTCCACGCCATTCACAGAAATACGTTCTGTGAACCTCTCGAGAAACGGACTTATGTACATGCCCGTCCTGATCCCCGCCTGTATCAGCATGCTGGC
Source organism: Symbiobacterium sp. (assembly GCA_020725675.1). GTDB lineage: Bacteria > Bacillota > Sulfobacillia > DUSP01 > DYEP01 > DYEP01. The sequence continues at coordinate 4,857 of DYEP01000038.1, forward strand.
GATCATCGCTGTGGTAGAGCCCTTCCCGTTTGTCCCCGCCACATGAATGACAGATAGCTCATTATGTGGGTCGCCCAGTGTTTTAAGGAGTACCTTAATACGAGAGAGTCCCAAAACGCTGCCGAATCTGTACATCGAATGAAAATACTTCAGCGCTTCGTCATAAGTCAAGTCAGTACACCCCACCCCTGGAGAAACTGAATAAGCACAAATACCTGAGTTGTGAACCTCCCCTGGCTGAAGCCAGAGGCTTCCGGGTTAATTCCCGGAACTTCGCGCCTGCCCCGGGTACGCGAGCGCCGAAGTGCTCGGGCCGTAGGCCCCACTTGTTGGCGCCGTATCTTACCGGGCGCAAACGCC
>DYEP01000248.1 GCA_020725675.1 Symbiobacterium sp.
CCCTGCGCCGGTGTACTCTGTTTCCTGCACCACCAGGATCTGGTCCTCGTCCATCTCCGCAGCAATGGACAGCGCAGCGGCCAGGGACGTGTTGCCTGCGGGCCCGCGCTCGAGTCCCTCGAGCTGGGCCAGCAGCTCCGTCACATAGAACACCTCGCCCTGGGTAACAGTGACGTACCGGTCCAGATACCTTAAGGGCCTGGCAGCGTTTCTCGGCACGTCCGCCCTGTCGGGCCAGGTCGCAAATGGCACGCCGAAACCGGTGTGACCCGTAGTAAACGATTTTCTGTTAAAGTCTCTGTCAGAGGCCATGTGAAGCCCCGAAAGGTCCACGGAAACGCCCACCACCTTGGTGCGATCGCAACCAGCTTGTAATAGGCCCCTGGCGGTGCCCGTGACGTTGCCGCCTCCCGCGTGGGTGATGAGCACCGCATCGGGCTGCCTGCCGTAGCGCTCCATCACCTGCCTGCCCACCTCGTAGCCCAGCGTCTCCACGCCTGCTATAGCAAAGGGCGTATAAAGCGATGCATTGAAAAAGCCGGTTTCCTCAAGCAAGAGCAGAAATACGTAAAAAAGCTCAGGCCCCACACTGAGCTGCAGTACCTCAGCGCCGTACGCTTCGCAGCGCCTGCCCTTCTCCAGGATCTCAGGCTGGCCGAAACCGCGGCTATCATACACTTCCTGGACTACTATGCACTTAAGTCCCCTCATAGCTGCCTGGGAGGCCACGGCAGCGCCGTAGTTTCCGCTGGTAGCAGCAATCACGCCCTTGTATCCCTGCTTTGCAGCCTGGTATACCGAGAGCGCAGCGCGCCTCTCCTTGAAGCTCCCTGAGGGGTTTGCAGCTTCGTCCTTCACCAGTATTCTCGCACCCTTGCCCGGCGGTGCCATTCTGCGCACGAGCGTTTCCAGGTTGCGCAGTTCGATCAGAGGTGTTTCTCCCACAGAGGTCTCCGCCTGAATCTGCTTTATTCGCTCTATCGAGTATCCCGTAGAGCGCATCATACCCTCGTAATCAAAAGCCAGTGGGCCGCGCTCAAACTGTGTGTAATCAAGCCCCACGGCGTCGATCATGATCTTGTTCTTTCTGCTCATAACCGCTTCATAGCTTTTATTCATCGCCGTCACCCCACAACGAGGGCCAGAGCATGCGTCTGACCTCTGGTCCTATCTCGAGGAGCTCTTGTACCGGTTCACCGAAGTCATGCACGTGCCGCGGTGAATCGTTCACCAAAATTCCTTTGACCTGTCTGCCTGAGAGTGTTCTGATTGTACACTCTTTGCCTATCTCCGCCTCATCAAGAAGGAAGCCTCTCACCCGCATCTCAAGAGGCACATCCTGCGTATCCCTGGGTACCTGAGGTGCCCGGGACCCGGCAGGAAGAACTACGTTGTATACTTCGACCCACGCGCCTTTTTCTGCCATAACTGTCAGTCTCCCTTCCTTAACTGCCCCAGTATCGCTCTGGGGACAGGCAGATCCGCCATCGTGGCAAGCCCTGGCGGCGCATCGATCACTGCAGGGATCATGTTGCACGCTATGGCCACAGTACCCGTCCCTCCCGGAATCTCCGGCTTAATAGCGAGGTTCACCGGGGGTGTGCCTTCGATTTGAATGTAGTCGCCGGTGTCTACGCCCTCAAGCTGTGGGTGAATCTGCTGCGGGTGCTCGAGTATTATAAGGGGTTTGCCCTGGCTGAACCCTATGGCCGTGTGCCTGCAACCCGCTACCATGCCCGGTTCCACACAGGCGTAAGGCGTCTCCCTGTATGTCTTTGAGATAATGGGCTCCCGGCTCTGCCGTATCTCATCTATTTCCCATCCAAGCGCCCTTGCGATCAGCGAGATGCTCTCTGGAAACCCTACATGCCCCACAATGCTACCGTCCCCAAGACCGCGTTCAAACTCCTCTGGCGTGGTACCCACGCCCTGAGTCTTCATGACCGTGGGTCCAAAAGGCGACAGGTCGTTTATTCTCGCCGCCTTTATCGCTTGCACATCCTGGCAAATGCCGGTCAGGGCAATGATGAGCGTATCCAGCACGAATCCCGGGTTGATGCCTGTACCCAGAACAGTAGCGCCGTTCTGCTTCGCCAGTTCGTCTAATCTCCTGGCAAGCTCAGGTTCCCGTATGTATGGGAATGACATTTCTTCCGCAATGGAAATCACGTTGATGCCACGCTTCAGCACCTCGGCGATCTGAGGGTATACCTCTTTAACAAACGATGCGGTGGCGTGAAGCACCACGTCAGGTTTCCCCTCGTCGAGCGCCCGACCAGCGTCCGCCGTGCAGGTAACGCCCAAATCGTCAGGTAACCCTGCCAATCGGCCAAGGTCTTCGCCCTCACCG
>DYEP01000249.1 GCA_020725675.1 Symbiobacterium sp.
CTTTAGAGTAAAGAACAGCTCCCTATGAAATCACCGGAGGTGATTTCATAGGGAGTCTCATTCGCCTCATGGCCTTTTACTCCATCAAATCTGGGACAATTAACAACGTCTATTACTGGACATTATGCATTAGTAATAACAAGAGGACTTCTTTCCCATATGTTATTATAACAAATACAGATGTCTTTTCAACAGGTATGGACCGTGTCAACCCACTGTAGGAAATCGCGATACCTCACCGACCTGCAGCAGACCGAGCTACCAGACCCGGGAAGAATTCCGACTCGGCGCCCTGAGTGCCCGAGTTAGTTGCATAACCGGTCCCCGTAGAGCAGGTAGATTATCGAATACCTCGCCCATCTGCTGCTCCTCGGCGACGGCAGCTGGGCAGACCGTAGACGGTTTGAGTCCCTCCCGATACCGGGTCACATGCTCCTTTCGTAGAGAAATACCATTTGTCCTCATTGCCTGCAAACCGGGCCATCTGGTCTACCCCGCGTGCGCTCCAAGCCATCGGGCGGGATGACACCGCGTGTGCCTCCGCATTTGGGGACCTGGTTAGAGCGCTGGTGCGTTGTTTCGAGCCCGGCAAGGCGAACTAGGATGCGGTATACAAGAAAAAACCGCTCCGGAATCAAGATCCTAAAGCGGTTATAAGAGGATTTAGTGTAGGGCAGCTCATTAACCTTGGACCTGTTAAGCGCAAATGTTTACTGCACCATAACGGATCAGGCGGATTCGTAGTAAACGTCCTCCCGGGAGATCCCCTTTTCGCCCCCGACTTCCTCGATCAACCTTAGCGCTGCATCTACCATCGGCCTGGGTCCGCACAGATAGATCTCATAACCCTCCAGATCCATCTGTTTCATCACATCAGTAACAAACCCCCGGTAACCTCTCCAGTGTTCGTCAGGGAAGGCAACGGTCTGGATGAATTCGAACTTACCACTCTTGGCGCTGAGCTTTTCAAAATAATCCGCATAGATAAACTGGTCCGCCTTGTTAACCCCGTAGATAAGCTTTAGGTCGACTATCGAGTTGCTGCCCTCAAGCAAAGCCTTAACGACGGGGACAAAAGGCGTGATCCCGATTCCGCCGGCCACCAGCAATACTCTCTTTGCTTCCCCTTTAACAACGAGTTCATTACCCAGCGGGCCTTCCAGCTCCACCGGCATTCCAACCTCGAACTGATCGTGAATTATTCCACTGCCATAACCCCCGGGAACCCGCTGTACGGTAACCTTAAGCCTGCTCCGATCTTTTAAATCGGAAGAGGAAATAGAATAAGCACGGTAGACCTCTGGCTCTGCAGAAACTTTCACCAAAATAAACTGGCCCGGGTTGTAGTCAACCTCGACCGGATCCACCAAGCGGAAAGTATATTCCTTGACGTTATCGGCCAGCGGCTTAATCTCCTCTATCACCGCCTGCAACGGCATCCTCCGTTCAAAGCCCTCCAGGTCAACGTTTTGGGTGATCCTGCGGCCGTTGGCAGAGTTGGCCATCCAGAGCAAATTGGCTGGGCAGTGTTTAACGCAGGTCGAGCAGCGAATACAGCTTTCATCGGCAAACTGGTTCTGCTCGTTGAAATTGCGGTAGGGCTCCAACTGCATCGGGCAGACCCGGGCACAGGTCGCACAACGGTGGCATTTTGCCTTGGCCGCAATAGTCACCTTCTGGTCCGTATTCCCGTTAATTCTCAATACCTTGCCCAGCTTATACATCAACTGGCCAAAGCTGCCCATGGGGCAGACGGAGCACCATGTGCGGGGGTTGATTATCGACAAGGATAAACCGACGACTGTAGGCATGGTCAGATACTGGCGGGTAAACAGGTAGCCGAGCCGGTCTAGGAAAAGAGTAGAACCCCAGAGGGGTATTACATTGCTCAACCTTTGGGTAAACATAAACATATAAAAGATGAAAAAGAGCCATTTGGTAACAGGGGATTTAAAGAAAGCGGGAATCTTCCTGTTTAATGAAACGGGCAAGACCAGGTAATCAAAAAGGCTGCCGTGCGGGCAGAGGTTTCCGCACCAGTACTTGCCCCTGAATAGACCCAAAAACATAATTGACAGCATAATCAGGCCCACCAGCAGCCCCAGCCGGGGATACAACAACCCTCCGAAAGCGATGACCGGAACAAAAATCCAGGCGATCTTGCGCCAGTTGTTGAAAATGCGGTTTGCTTTTAAATGATACGACAATGCCAACTTGCTCAACTCCTTTGCCTATATTGGGCTCCTCCCCGCAACTACATATACCCATACGGGTATTATAAATACCCTGGAGGGTATATGTCAAGTTCATTTAAGCTTGATAAATGGCGGCCATTGTTGTATTGTAAGAATACCCTCAGGGGTAAAGAGGTGGAAGGGCCCGAGAGAAGCCCGGGTCTGGGAGGTGAACAGGATGCCGTCGGTTCCCTGTGGCAAAGATGTTTTGCTCAATCGGCTGTCCCGCCTGGAAGGACAGGTGCGCGGGGTGCGAAAAATGATCGAAGACGAAAAAGATTGCGAAGAAATTGTCACTCAGCTTAGCGCTGTTCATTCCGCCCTGGAGAACGCCACAAAAATAGCGATTACCCTCTTTTTTGATAAATGCCTGCAGGAGTGCGAATCCAGGGGTGATGACCGGCGCCAGGCCATGGAGCGGCTGGCCGGGCTGCTGATCAAGGCCAGGCTGTAGCGTCGCCGACGGCAAGGCCGATTAGGCGTCCCCGGCCATTAACCTTGGTTCTCAGGCCGCGCGGATTACAGCACTACCCTACCGTCGGCAAGCCCGGCGCGCAGCACTTCTGCTGCAACACCCTCCGCGACCGAGGCGGCCTCCATTTCTCCGGAAATCACACCCTTTGTACTTCTCGCAATCCGATCGGTTTCCTTCGTTTTTCTTTGCTGCCAGCGTACCGGGATATTGAGAAACAGACTCCGGCGGTTCTAAGATAACCGGAACCCGGCTCATTGACGCCCCGGCCCGTGGCTGGCATGGCCTCCACCCGGTGCTGGTTTCAGCATGCCGATACTGAACACAGTGTCCTTGACACGCATCTGCATACTGGCCACTCTCAAGGGCGCCGGGTAATACCCTTGCCCTTGACAGGTCGCGAAATACCAGGACACTGTTACGACCTTGAATGACTGCGACGGTGCCACATTTGCAGGCCAATATTAGGCGACAAAATCACTGGCAGTAGACAATCTGTTGCAATCTCTTGCTTTCAGGGTGGTGCGGATATTTGGACAAGGTATGCGTCTGTTTGGTATTGGAGCCCTGTTTTGTTCTTGTGGTTGGAAACAGGATACTGCAAAACACATAATCACCCTTCCTCAGAAACGAAAAGCTGATACTTTTGCTTAAAACAGAAGTGTCTGCTTTCTAGACAGTTCCGGTATAACCGGGAGAAGACTCGTGACGTCATAAAACATATTGAGAGGGAAGCGGAATCTAACGCTGGAAGTGTCGGGGAGCGGGGTTCACCTATGGGCTTTCAGGAGAAGCTCCACCGGGAAAACTGACGCAGGGAATGAGAGCCTAACTGAGATGTTGGAGGCGAAAAACGCAAGTTCAACAGCAGGAAGAGCGGGCGGGCTGGGAAGTTGTACGGCGCACGACACAAAAGGAGCGCTTACCTTTTTGGTTTGTTCAACTGTAGGCGGAACTATTGCCAGTATAGGCGTACCTAGTAGATCGGATGTTGAGTTGCGAGCCGCACCCACATGTTAATCCCTGGTCATAGCAAAGGCCTTGGAAGAAATGGCGGGTGTCTCTTACTTGGGTTTTGAAAAAGGAGGATTTGTAGCTTCTCTGGCCAAAGTAGGGACAGCACGGGTTGCGCGGTCTCACGGCCAATGGTGCTTCTTTACGGGAACTGTATCTGACCCAAGGAGCGGCAGATTAGCGAGGCATTCGACAGTCTACCTGCTAACGGGGACCGGTTACGAGTATAACTCGGCTACTTAGGGCACCGAGTCTGACTTATTATCTTCCGGCAGTTCGGCCCTGGAGGCGGCTTCACGATGTCTTGTACTGGTTGACATGGTCATAAAAGAGCTGGATAAAGGTCACACGTATAGTATATTTAACCAATGGTGGCGGAGCTGGAGCAAAGTTCCGCCTGCAGTAATAGGAGGTAAGCGTTTAGAAAAAGGAAGGAGGCATGGCTTTGAGAATTCTAATAATAGAAGATGAAAGTCAAATGGCCGAAGCTTTGGCGCAGGTTTTAAGAAAGGATAATTACAGCGTTGATTTGGCCTTTGACGGCGAGCATGGTCTTGACTGTGCTTTAGCTGGTATATATGACATTATTATTCTCGATATTATGCTTCCCAAAATAGATGGCATCACGATATTGAAAGAACTGCGTAAATGCGGCATAAGAACTCCCGTTATTCTGCTGACTGCCAAAGGCGAGATAGAGCATAAAGTAGAAGGACTTGACAGCGGCGCAGATGACTACCTGGCCAAGCCGTTCCAAACAAGAGAATTATTAGCACGTTTACGAGCATTGGGACGACGCAGCGGTGAACTTCATTATGATAATACTTTGCGTTTTGAAGACGTTGAGTATAATCCATACAGTCTTGATCTGCGCTGCCGCGGCAAGACATTCAAATTGACTTTGAAAGAAGGACAATTATTGGAACTCTTGTTAAATAACAAAATGATGATTTTGCCAACAACAACGATCATTGAAAGACTGTGGGGTTTTGATACGAAAACTGAAGACAACAATGTCCAGGTATATGTCTCGTTTCTGCGTAAGAAACTGAAACAGCTGAATTCGATTGTAACAATCAGGGCTATAAGGGGCGCGGGGTATGTATTGGTCAAGAATGAGGATGTGACAAGAGATGTTTAGAAGACTCAGGAATAGATTGCTGATATCTAATATGACCATTATTTCAATCGTGGTAATTGCGGCTTTTGCGGTAGTTTATTTCACCACGTATACCAACATTCAGAAAGAAAATCAGAACAAGCTGGAGTCAATCCCCAGATTACCAAGCTTTGTTCTCGGCAGCACTGATTCTTATGATCAGCAATCAGGCAGAGTTGAGCACATAGTAGTGATACCACGGATACCTGTTGAGTACTCGCAGTCATTCATCGTCTTAATTCACAAAGATGGAGAGGTAAGGGATATCTTTTCCTATATCGATATGCCGACAGAGGTTTATCATAAAATCGTAGAGAAGGTATGGCAATCGAAAGAAACAAGTGGTACCATATCTTTTTATAACAGGAAATGGCAGTATCGTATTTCTTCATTTGGAGATAGAGTGTTGATACGTGAATATAATGGGCGGCAGGAGGTTATTGACAGCTCGGATTATTACCAACTCTCATTTTTGGATATTACCGATTCGAGCAACACTCTAACCAGGCTTTTGTTCACATTTGTTTTCGTAGGGGTTGCAGTGCTGTTTATTCTTTTTGTCGTAAGCTTATATTTCGCCAACCGTTCCATCCGCCCGGTGGAGGACAGCTGGCAAAAGCAAAAGCAGTTTATCGCTGACGCTTCCCATGAGCTAAAAACACCTCTGGCCATCATTACTGCAAACATCGATGCTTTGCTCGCAAACGCTGATCAAACGGTTAACAGCCAACAAAAATGGATTGGTTATATACAATTTCAAGTAGGACGTATAAGCAAATTGCTAAACGATATGCTTTATCTGGCAAAGGTTGAAGAGACTGTTGAAGAGACTAACAAAACACAAATGCCTTTTGAATTGAGCGGCACCGTTATAGATGCAATCACTTCTATGGAAGCGGTCATATTTGAAAAAGGAATTCAGTTGACGCACAAAATTGAACCCGACATATTCGTCAAGGGAGACAGGGAAAGAATAAAGCAGACCGTCTTGATCTTATTGGACAACGCAATTAAATATGGAAATGACCATGGACATATTCACATTGAGTTGAAAAGATCCCGAAACAAGGCTATATTTTCAATCGTAAATACTGGTGAGGGGATTCCACAGGATAAATTACCAAGAGTATTCGATCGGTTTTATCGCTGCGACCCTTCAAGATCACAAGCAACAAGCGGCCATGGATTAGGGTTGTCCATCGCCAAGGCTGTCATTGAACGTTCAGGAGGCAATATTTATGCTGAAAGCTCTAACGGCAGTACAACTTTTACTTTTGAACTAAACTTGAGCTAATTTGAAAAACAAATATGTATAAATCCTTCCGGCGCCAAGGTTTGGCCCGGTTTTTTGTCAAATTAAAGGTTCATTTAAGGTTACTCACCTATACTATCTCTAACATAAACAGAACTGCTTTCCAGGAGGATCCAACTGTGAAGACCTCAGCGTCAGGTAATACAATGAGTATAATTTTTATAATCATTCTGCTGATCATTGCGACGGCCACTGTGAAACTGCTTTTGGGTAGAGGGTTCAATCTGTTGCCGTGGGCACAGAGGTACAATCCACCCGTAGGGCAGAGCTATATGGCCAGGCAGGAGCCAGCGCCACCGCCGTTGGACGAAGCGCTTGAAGAAGAATTCACAGCCGTATCCTTTGCGGTCAACAGGGAACGGATGATGGAACGGATGCGGTCCGCGACCGGCAAGATGACCACAGCCGGCCCGCCAATCTCGCCCCGACAGTACCTCGCCTTTGGCGATTCGGAATATCTGGGCGGCAGCGTTTATACCGCGTCCATCGGCGTCAACAGCATAACAAACATTCACGTGGTTGACGAGCAGCTTGGCGGCGGCTTGGACAGACCGATCATGGGCATTCAAAGCAGCGCGGACATCCCGGAGTTCATGATGAGCTTGCAGGGTGGGAAGTTCGAGGAGTTTAAGAACGGTTCAAGAAGAGTTGCCAAGGGGCGTATGCCGGTGGCTCTGAATGAATGTATGGTGAGCGAAGGACTTGCGATGGTAGCCGGGCTGTCCGTGGGTGATACGTTATCCTTGTCCACATTCGTTCAAGACAATGACCGAAACAGGTATGACATCGGGTATGAACTTACGATTGTAGGTATCTACCAGGATTCCACCAGCGAATACCCAAGTAGCGCAAACCGAAACGCTTATACCAACCGCCGAAATGAAATCCTGACCACTTTTGAAACGGTGGTGGCGCCGATACCGGATGGATACACCGGAACAAAGCTGGCGGCCACCTACTACCTGAAAAGCCCCGACTTGCTGAAAGCTTTTGCTGAGGAAGTGTATGCAAAAGGACTTGACCCAGTATACGATATCGTATGTGTGATTCGGTAAAAACACTTTAAGGAGGAAACTCCATGTACATAATACAAAACGCATTCTACAACATCCTGCGGAATAAAGGACGGAATATTTTACTCGGTACAATCATCTTTATTATCATCATATCTACCGTGGTGGCCCTGATGATCAACAACACTACAGGGAGTATCATTGACGATTATAGATCAAGGTTTGCCTCGGAAGTATTCATTACTCCCAATATGGAGCGTATGCGCGAGCGAGCGATGGCTGAGGCAGCCGGTTCCACTGGCCGTGTGAGAATTTCGCCTCCCGTTATTCCACCCGAGCAATACATTGAATTTGGAAACTCCGAGTATCTTTACGACGCGGTTTTTAAGGCCTCCACAGCGGTAAACAGTGGCAACATTACGGCTATCGACGCCGAATTGGGCGGCCAAGCTATGAGGGGGACCATCTTTTCGGGTAATGAAGTATCGATGCCGACCAGTTTCTATTTCAGCTTGCACGGGAACAAGTTCGAGGACTTCCGGGAAGGTTTGCGAGACCTTGCCGAAGGCAGGATGCCCGAAAACCTAAACGAGTGTATTGTTAGCAGCGACCTTGCAGAACTTAACGGCATTTCAATCGGCGACAAGCTGTCCTTTACCTCAGAGATATTCCTAAGAGGGGGTAGCAGCTTTGCGGATACGCAGACCCTTGAAACCCATTATGAATTAGAGGTAGTTGGCATTTACTATGACGCAACTGACGAATACATGCAAGGCGGACGGCATAACGCCTTCACCAACCGCAGGAACGAGATACTGACGACCTACGAAACAGTCGTCGCTCCCTTCTTACCGGGTTACAGCGGAATAACCATCTCAGCCACCTATTATGTGAAAGACCCGGATCTGGTTCCCCTCTTTGCCAAGGAACTCTACGAAAAGGGTCTCGATTCGATATTCGATGTGGGTACCGATGAAGCCAGTTACAATAGGATTGTTGGGCCGGTGGAAGGTCTGCGCAGCGTTTCCATCACCTTCATGATAATTGTCCTGATTTTTGGCGCTCTGATTATTGCTCTGCTTTCTTCGATGGCCATCCGGGAGCGTAAATACGAAATTGGTGTGCTCCGCGCAATGGGCATGAAGAAACATAAGGTAGCTCTTGGCTTGTGGTTGGAGATGCTAATTATCACCTCCCTTTGCCTGGCTCTTGGACTAGGTGTCGGGACGCTGGCAGCACAGCCGGTGACGAATTATCTGTTAGCTCAGCAAATTCAAGCGGCAGAAGCGGCTAGCCAGATGCCAGGCTTGGGCGGCGGGGCTATGACGATTGGCTCTATAGCATCAACGGGAACAGCAGTTTCCAACGCGAAGCCGCTATCCGAAATTAACATTATGCTAGACCTTAAGACTATCCTGCAAATTGTCGCAATCACGCTCTTATTGGCAACTTTCGCGGCATTTGTGGCTATCAGCAGGATTACAAAATACGAGCCAATTAAGATCCTGGCGGAAAGGAATTAGGTGAGCTATGAGCATTCTAATACTTAAGGATGTGACCTACAAGTATGAAGGTGCAGCAAAGGATGTCTTAAGAGGAATTGATGCAACATTTGAGGCCGGAAGGGTCTACACAATAGTTGGTAAGTCCGGCGCGGGTAAATCGACTTTGCTCTCGCTCATTGCGGGGCTGGACGTGAGCACCGGTGGAGAGATATTGTATCGTGGTACCAATTTAAGAACAATGGATCGTGACAATTACAGGGCAAAGAATATCGGAGTTATTTTCCAGGGTTTGAACTTACTTACCAATGCCACGGCTGTAGAAAATATCGTACTCTCTATGCATATTAGCGGCAGCAAGGAAAAAGACAAAAAGGCATACGCCTATACCCTTTTAGCAAAGGTTGGAATTAACAAGGAAAGTGCCGACAGAAAAGTGTTGAAACTCTCAGGGGGTGAGCAGCAGCGGGTAGCCATAGCGCGCGCTCTGTCGCACAATCCGGATATCATTATTGCCGACGAACCCACTGGGAATCTGGACAAGGAAACCGAAGCCGATGTCTTAGGCATCTTGACCTCACTGGCTCATGATGAGGGAAAGTGTGTAATCATAGTCACCCATTCTAAAAGGGTAACATCCTTTGCCGACGAGATATGGGGAATCAATGACGGAAAACTGTTCAGAATCAAATAGCATCAAGCGAAAGAGAAGGAAATTACTCAGGTTTGTAAACGGTTCCGGTACAACCTGGGGAGGAATTCACGCGCAGGCCGTCAATCCATTAGCCCGCATTCAGCCTGGATGATTGAGGATTGCCTATTGTACGCCGTTTCTTCCGAGCCGCCTCAGAAGCGCTTCTCCCATGCAGCCGATCCAGCGTGGCCGCTTTCGACCATTGAGTGGACAGATTCAGTAAGATAGAATATCATCGCGAGCAGAAATTATCCGGCCGAGCTTTTGGGCTGTTATAGGTCAGTCATTTTCTGCTCTAGAAGAGTTAAGGACAAAACCATGGAAGTCAAGGGGCTTTCCACACGAATTACGAGGTCAGCGGTCAAGGCTCGATACTGTTTAGATAACCCCTACCACAGCGATAACAAGCGTATGGCAGTAAGTTGAGGTCTCTTTAGTGAAAATTCTGCTCAACGTGCCTACTAACTTTTGACACGGCATGGCTGCTCGGTAATTTGACATCCGCCTCGCTCATATGATATATTTTCCTTGACGTGACGATGATGGGGATGAGTAACCGGACGCTGTACCTTCAGAGAGGGGTTGGAGCTGGGAAACCCTGGACGGTCCGGTGAAGGCGGCCCCTGAGTTCCGGGGTCAAGAGGAAAACCCGGCGTCAGTGCGCGTTAAGCACCACCGGCAAACGCCGAAAGAGACCGGGTCATGTATCCCGGTAAACAGGGTGGTACCGCGAGAACCCTCGTCCCTGATGGGCAGGGTCTTTTTTATTCTTATCTCAAACTAGGAGTGGGAGCGATGGAGGGCAACGAAATCAGGACGAAATTTCTTGAGTTCTTCAGAGAGCGGGGCCACACTGTGGTGCCCAGTTCACCGCTGATCCCAGAGGGCGACCCGACTCTGCTTTTTACCAATGCAGGTATGGTGCAGTTTAAAGATGTGTTCCTGGGGAACGAAAAGCGGGCATATACCAAGGCGGTGACCTCTCAAAAGTGTGTGAGGGCCGGTGGTAAGCACAATGATCTGGAAAGCGTGGGAAGGACTGCTCGGCATCACACGTTCTTTGAGATGCTTGGAAACTTTTCTTTTGGCGACTATTTCAAGAGAGACGCTATTGCATACGCCTGGGAGTTTCTCACTGAGGTGCTGGGGTTGCCTCGCGAAAGGTTGTGGCCGACCATCTACCGAGATGACGATGAGGCGTTCGAGCTCTGGAGAGAGATTGCGAACGTACCAGCACACAAGATCATCCGGCTCGGAGAAAAGGACAACTTCTGGTCCATGGGGGATACAGGCCCCTGCGGTCCGTGCAGCGAGATAGTTCTGGACCGGGGAGCACACCTGGCGTGCGGCCCGAATTGTGGGATCGGTACCTGTGATTGTGACAGGTGGCTTGAGATCTGGAACCTCGTGTTCATGCAGTATAACAGGGACGCAGATGGTGAAATGACCCCGCTGCCGAAACCGAGCATCGATACGGGAATGGGGCTTGAGCGGATCGCGTCGGTGTTGCAGGGTGTGGCCACCACGTTTGAGACAGACCTGATCTACCCTGTGATTGCGGAAATAGAACGCATGTGCGGTAGACAGTACGATAGAGGGGAGGAGGGCTTTCCCTTCCGCGTGATAGCGGACCATGCAAGGTCCTGCACTTTTCTCATTTGTGACGGGGTGCTACCGTCCAACGAGGGCAGGGGCTACGTGTTAAGACGCATCCTGCGCCGTGCTGTAAGGTACGGCAGAGTACTCGGCATCGAAGACGCGTTCCTCTGGAGGCTGGTGCCGGTCGTCGGCCAGATACTTGGCGGCCAGTACCGGGAACTGGTGGACAAGAGGGAGCTAGCTGAAAAGGTGATAAAGATGGAAGAGGAGCGTTTTCTTATGACGCTCTCTGAAGGCACGCGCATGGCAGAGCATATGATAGAGGAAAGCCTTTCTGCTGGGATTCAGATGCTACCTGGAGACAAGGCGTTCATGCTGTACGATACCTACGGGTTTCCTCCAGATCTTGCGGAGGACATGGCTCGCGAGAAGGGACTTGCGTTTGATCGACAGGGTTTTGAGCAGGCCATGAAGCGGCAGCGTGAACAAGGCCGGGCAGCCTGGCAGGCATCACATGGGGAGATGATACCGGCGCTGCAGTCAGAGAAGACGCCTATAACCGTGTTTGTCGGATATGATCGGCTCGCGGCTGACGCGCTCGTGGTAGCCATGATCCGGGAAAACGAGTCGGTCGATGTACTGTCTTTGGGCGAGTCGGGGCTTGTGTTCCTTGATGAGACGCCGTTTTATCCTGAAGGCGGCGGCCAGGTTTCTGACATGGGTGTACTAAGCTCCGGACTGGCCGTTGCTGAAGTTAAGGAAGTGAGGAGGCTTCCAAGCGGCCACATCGCGCATTATGTTGAAGTAAAACAGGGCGAGCTGCGAAAGGGTGACATGTTAAACGCGCGGGTTGACGAAAGGCGAAGGATGGATGCGGCCCGGAACCATACCGCTACGCACCTTTTGCACAGGGCGCTCAAACAAGTTCTTGGTGAGCACGCGAACCAGGCCGGCTCATTGGTCGCACCGGACAGGCTCAGGTTTGACTTCACCCACTTCGCGCCGCTTTCACCCGAGGAGCTCTTCGAAGTTGGGCGTACGGTGAATAGCTGGATCATGGCGTGCCTGCCGATAGAAGCCCGCATCATGTCGTTTGAGCGGGCGCAGGAGATGGGAGCGATTGCGCTGTTTGGCGAGAAGTACCATGACGAAGTACGAGTAATTAGCATAGACGGAGTGTCGAAGGAACTTTGCGGCGGTACGCACGTACGAAACACAGGGGAGATCGGGTTGTTCAGGATAACTGCTGAGTCCAGCGTAGGCTCAGGTCTTAGGAGAATAGAAGCGGTGACGGGCTGGAACCTCCTGAATATCCTTGACCATCTCACTGCTACGGTTGAAGAGGCGTGCACGATTGCAAGATCGTCACCTGGCGAGCTGGTACAAAAGCTGAAAGAGCTCCAAGAGAGAGTAAAGGCAGCAGAACGTAAGGCGCATGAAGCACAGAAGAGTGTTGCACTCGAAGCTGTGAACGGTATCCTCCAGAGCGCAAGGAGCATAGATGGGGTGAAAGTGGTCAGCGGGGTAGTCCCTGTGGATTCCATGGATGCACTTCGCAGAGCAGGGGACACTCTTAGGAACAAAATCGGCAGCGGAGTCGTCGTGATAGGTGCGCCCGTAGAGGGGAAAGCGCTGTTCGTCGCGATGGTGACAAAAGACCTGACCGACAGGATCCACGCGGGCAGGATCCTCTCCGAGGTGGCCAGGACCGCCGGTGGCGGTGGCGGAGGGCGACCGGATATGGCGCAGGCGGGGGCTCCCGACCCGGGAAAGATATCAGATGCCCTTGGCACAGTTGACCTTATCATTGGGCGGATGCTCAGTAATTGACAGGGAAAAGGCCGAGGATGTAGAAGTCTCACATATGACAGATGTGGGAGCGTGGACTGCCGTGAACGAACACGAAAAGACCAGAATGTTCAGGGTGAAGGCAGACGAAGTGTACGAGGCGAGGGATGTTCTCTTGCGGGTGTACAGCGCCCTGAAAGAGAAGGGGTATAACCCGATTAACCAGATTGTGGGCTATTTGCTTTCTGGGGATCCTGCGTATATTACCAGCCACCAGAATGCCAGGAGTCTTATCAGGAAACTGGAGCGGGACGAGCTCTTGGAAGAACTTGTTAGAAGCTATCTTGAGGATAAGTAGTCAGGACCTCAATGGGAACAGGGAGTATAAGCCCATTACACAAACCCTAAAATCCGGGGCATAGCAGGCAGCCTGGGCTGCATAATATGGGGGGAAGGGGTTGACTCCTTGTGATTCCGATCAGAGACAGCATCCGCTCTGGGCGTTTTCCAATAGTAACAGTGTCCATAGTCGCGGTTAACGCAGCGGTATTTATATACGAACTGCTCCTTGACCAGGCAGGTCTTGCGCGTTTTTTTCTCACCTTCGGAGTGGTACCGGCGAGATTTCTGGAAGGCGGTCTTCCTGGCCTGATTTGGGCGAACAGCTGGGTGCCGCTTCTCACCTCCGTGTTCATTCACGGTGGGTGGTTCCATATCATCGGTAACATGCTGTACCTTTGGGTGTTTGGAGACAACGTAGAGGAACGCCTGGGGCGTACAGGTTTTCTTTTGTTTTACCTTGCTGCGGGCGTTTTGGCCAACGTATCTCATGTGCTTGCGAATCCCTTTTCCACCATGCCTGCTGTTGGAGCTTCAGGGGCAGTGGCGGGCGTTCTCGGTGCATATTTCCTCATGTTCCCCGGCTCCAGGGTGCTCGCGCTGATCCCGCTCGGCTTTTTCCTTCACCTGGCGGAGGTCCCTGCCGTCCTCTTCCTTTTCCTTTGGTTTTTCCTGCAGCTGGCCAACGGCCTTGCCGACCTTGGCGTGGCCAGCCAAGCTACTGCTGGAGTTGCCTGGTGGGCGCACATCGGCGGTTTTATCATCGGCATGCTTGTGGTACTACTCTTGCCGAGGAGGCAGAGGAACCGGGCGTAGGCAGAATCAGGCCAGTGATCATTCTATGATGTAGAGAGGAAATGCTCTACCTGTGTAGAAACATAGGATGGTTGCCTTTGCGCACCGCAATCTAGGTTGGAGGAGGAAAGCCATGGCAGAGAGGATTACGCTCAGCGTGATCAAAGCTGACATCGGGGGGTTTGTCGGCCACTCGTCGGTCCATCCTGCGCTCCTTGACAGGGCCAGGGAGGTCCTGTCAGATGAGGGTAAGGGGTTGCTTGTAGATTTTTACGTGACATGCGTGGGTGATGACATTAACCTGATCATGACTCACAGGCATGGTCCCGACTGCGAAGATATTCACAGGCTGGCGTGGGAAACCTTCAAAAAGAGCACCGAAGTGGCAAAGAAGCTCAAGCTGTACGGAGCGGGCCAGGACCTGTTAACTGATGCGTTTTCAGGAAATGTGAAAGGCATGGGCCCTGGTGTAGCTGAAATGGAGTTTGTTGAAAGGGCCAGTGAACCGGTGGTGGTATTCATGGCGGACAAGACCGAACCCGGTGCCTGGAACCTTCCTGTTTACAAGATGTTTGCGGATCCATTTAACACCGCGGGTCTGGTCATAGATCCGAAAATGCACGCAGGGTTCAGTTTTGAGGTACACGACCTGGTCGAAAACAAGAAGGTCGTGCTGCAGACGCCTGAGGAAACCTATGACTTGCTGGTTTTTATCGGTGCTCCCGGCAGGTACGTCGTGAAGTCTGTATATTCTCGGGAACTGTCTGATATCGCCGCCACCTCTACGACACAGAGGCTCAATCTGTTGGCTGGGCGTTACGTGGGTAAGGATGACCCGACGTTGATAGTAAGGTGCCAAAGCGGCTTCCCTGCTGTGGGAGAAGTGCTGGAACCCTTCACGCTCCCGCATCTTGTATCAGGCTGGATGCGAGGGTCGCACAAGGGGCCTCTCATGCCCGTGTCAGTTGCTGACGCTACGCCGACCCGCTTTGACGGACCGCCTAGAGTGATTGCGCTCGGATTCCAGCTGTCTGATGGTCATCTCGTAGGGCCACAGGATTTCTTCCAGGATAAGGCTTTTGATGCCGCGCGCAACATGGCAAGCGAGATCGCCAACTACATGCGGAGGCATGGCCCGTTCGAGCCTCACAGGCTGCACCTGGACGATATGGAATACACTACGATGCCCCAGGTGATGGAAAAACTAATGTCGCGGTTTGAGGACATATCGTAGGCTCAAGGAGGGCGGTTTTCCGCCCTTTCTTGGTTTTTCCGGCGAAAAAGAGGTGTGCCTATGGAACAAGTCCTGCTGGGCTCTACAAAGATACAAGTCTCAAAGCTCTGTTTTGGTAGCCTCACCATGGGACCGCTTCAGAAGGACCTTGGACTCAAAGAGGCGCATACCCTAGTCGAACAGGCCCTTTCAATGGGAATCAACTTTTTTGACACAGCGGAGATTTACAACAACTACAAGATGCTTACTCCGGCTGTTCGGGCTGGCGCACACATAGCGTCAAAATCATACGCCAGCTCCAAGGAGGCAATGGACGAGAGTGTCGCGTACGCGTTGCGTTCCCTGGGTACTGACCACATCAGCTTGTTTCTTCTTCACGAGCAGGAGTCAAGACTGACGTTAAAGGGGCATTACGAGGCACTCATGCACCTTGTCCGGATGAAAGAGAAGGGCTATGTGGGCGCAGTAGGCGTGTCCACGCATTACAGGGAGGTAGTGGAGGCCGCGTCGCTTATGCCCGAAATCGACGTGGTGCACCCTATATGTAATATGCGAGGGCTTGGTATCAGAGACGACACGCTCGCCGGCATGCTGGAAGCGATGAAGCGAACGCATGACGCAGGTAAAGGTATATACATTATGAAGGCTCTGGGCGGAGGGCATCTTCGCGGGCAGTTCGTTGAGGCGCTGAGTTTTGCGAGGGACATCCCGTTTGCTCATTCGTGTGCAGTGGGCATGTCCTCCGTTGAGGAACTCCTGGCGAATGTCGCTGTGTTTGAGCATAGGCCCGTACCGGAATCACTCCTGTCCCGCCTGGTAAGTCAACCAAAGAGCATACATGTGGAAGAGTGGTGTAAAGGGTGCGGGAAATGCGCGCTGGCATGCCCGCAGCAAGCCATCAGCGTTGTTGAAGGGAAAGCCCGGATGACCGAACAGGATTGTGTGTTCTGTGGTTATTGCGTGAGGGAGTGTGAGGGTTTCTTCATAAAGGTTTACTAGGAGGAAACAGTGAGGATCATTGCATTTGACGTGGGAGAAAAGAGAATTGGCGTAGCCGTGTCAGACCCTCTCGGTATAACCTCGGCTCCCAGGGCGTTTATCCCGGCGTCGGGTGATGACCGGGATGTGGAAGCCATGGCAGCTGCGGCCTTTGCTGAAGGAGCCGTGGAGATCGTACTTGGACTACCCAGACGGACGGATGGTTCCATGGGCAAAGAGGCGCAGCGCATCATGGATCTTGCCTCAAAGCTTCATGAACTTACTGGTCTTGAAGTGGTGCTGTTCGATGAGAGGTTTACTACGAGGATCGCAGAGAGGGCACTGCTGGAGGCGAATGTATCGCGACGGAAACGAAAAGCCTGCATTGACTCAATGGTTGCTCAGATCATTTTGCAGGAGTACTTAGACTCACGTTGCCACCCAAATACCTAGTATAAAAGGATTTACGAATCATTCGCCAGAATGCCGCTGACTTTAGTCGGGGGATGAATGGCGGTTGCAAATGTCTCC
>DYEP01000250.1 GCA_020725675.1 Symbiobacterium sp.
GCATGTACGAGGAAGTGCTCTCCGTGCTGAAGCAACGTTCAGAGGACGTAGTGGCGGTGGACACCGTATGCCTGGCGACGCACGAGAGGCAAAGCGCGGTGAGAGAACTTGTGCCGCAAGTGGACGTCATGCTGGTTGTGGGAGGCAGGCATAGCGCCAACACTGTTAAACTTGCCGAAATCGCAAGAGGCATGAACATCCCGGTACACCATGTGGAGCGAGCGGATGAAATCCAGGACGATTGGTTCACCGGAAATGAAACCGTCGGAATAGCGGCCGGTGCTTCCACGCCCGAATGGATCATAAAGGAGGTCATAGCTAGGATGGAAGACATGGAAAGACGAGTGAACGAGGAGGGAGTGCCGCCGGAAGACAAGGATGCCTCCATCGCTGACCAGGATGCACCCAAAACAGACAGCATCGACGAGACGCAACAAGCTGCCAGGGAAGAACCGGGAGCCATAGAGGCACCCGAGGATCTGCGCGTCGGGGACATCATCCAGGGGATCGTCGTCCGTGTCAGTGCGGATTCGGTGCTTGTGGATATAGGGGGGAAGTCAGAGGGGGTCATTCCTGTTTCTGAACTCAGCCGCAGCAGACGGGATCCGCGCGAGATCGTAAAAGAAGGGGATCCGGTCACAGTGATGGTGAAGTCGATAGACGACAAGGAGGGGGAGATCAAGCTTTCCAAGTACCGCGCTGACGAAGTCCTGGCATGGCAGAAACTGGAGCGCGCGATGGAAACCAACGAGACCATACATGCTCCTTGTATACAGGAAGTGAAAGGCGGGCTTGTTGTAGATGTAGGTGTGAGGGGATTTGTACCTGCTTCTCAGGTGGAGAGGGGATACGTAAGTGACCTATCAGTATACGTAGGCAGGGAACTGCGGCTGAAGGTACTGGAACTGGACAAGGAAAAGAACCGCGTGATCCTGTCCCAGCGAGCTACGCTAGAAGAAGAGCTTGAGGCCAAGAGGTCTGAGACCTGGGCCACTATCACCGAGGGCGAGATCAGGCACGGAGTGGTCAAGGGCCTCACTGATTTCGGCGCGTTCGTCGATGTAGGTGGCGTGGACGGTCTACTGCACGTATCGGAGCTTTCCTGGGGGAGAGTGAATCACCCATCAGAAGTGCTCAAAGAGGGCCAGGAAGTAGATGTGATGGTGCTCCGGGTGGATCGTGAGAAGGGCAAGATATCGCTAGGGCTGAAGCAGACGTTGCAGGACCCCTGGCAAAGCGTGAAGGAGAGGTACCCTGTGGATTCTGTGGTGACCGGCCGTGTCACCAGGCTTGCACCCTTCGGCGCATTCGTAGAGCTTGAAGATGGTGTAGAAGGACTTGTTCACATTTCTGAACTTGCCGACAGAAGGGTGGAAAAACCCGATGAAGTGGTAAAACCGGGAGACACGGTCAGGGTCAAAGTACTCAGGGTCCGTCCGGATGACCGGCGCATCAGCCTCAGCATAAAGCAAGCCGAGGAGCGCAACGTTCAACCTGAAACCAACGGCTTTACGGACAATCCCGCAGATGACAAAGTAACCCTGGGCGAGATGTTCAAGGATCTGTTTGAGGAGACCAACAAGTAGCCATATCCAATGATTTGGACTTTTTGGGGCGGCCCCGCAGCGCGGGGCCGTTTATAGTTTTCCCATTACTACTCAATGTTTTCGCACAACAAGACCTCACTGAAAAGGTTCCGACGGGGAGGGTCATTACCTTTTAGTGCATAAGGCAATATTTGACAAGGACGCATGGGGTTGACAATACCCGCCCAAAATAGCGAGAGTGCCTCTGGAATAATGCAGGAATAAGGCCGGGCGCTGGAGGGCAGGAATAGAAGTACAGAGCAACCCAAGAAAAGGAGGCCCGGCATACATGCCAGTTGGAACCATCGCACTGGTCATCGTTGCTGTCATTGTGTATTTCGGCCTGGCCCAGCGGATACTGGACAGGATGAAATTGAGCGACAAAGCCACGCTCGCAGTGATTGCCGCGGTGATCGTAGGCAGCCTTTTTAATATCAGGATAACGCCAAGCCCAGGCGGACTCTCGATCAACGTAGGAGGAGGCCTAGTACCGCTCGCGTTTGCGGTATGGCTGCTAGTTACTGCGGACGAAGCGGTTGAGCGCAAGAGAGGTGTCGTCGCCACAGTGATTACAGCTGCAGCGATTTATGCAGTCTCAAAGCTGCTCCCTGCAGGACCCGAGGCCGTACACTTTGTGGACCCTACGTACGTGTTTGCGATCCTGGCAGGCGCCGTAGCTTACCTTGCGGGGAGATCTAGGCGGGCTGCGTTGGCTGCAGGTATCCTGGGTATCATCACTGCGGACGTGATTCACTATATCGAAGTGCTCACCCGTGGAATGCGTGCCGACACTTGGATCGGCGGCGCCGGCGCGTTTGACGCAGTGATCATATCCGGGCTTCTCGCTGCGGGTCTTGCTGAACTGGTCGGTGAGACCAGAGAACGATTGGCACGCACAACTGGCAGCGGAAGCGGCGAAAGAGGCGGTTCCCACGCAGAAAAAATGGCGGAGGCGCTAGGCGCAGGTGAAGAGGAAGAGCCGGCCCAACAGGAAGGCGGGCAGCGGCAAGACCCTTGTGTGCAGAATCCGGAAGAGGAGGGACAAGAGCGTGCGAGTGAAGGCAGCGATCAGTAAGTATATCCCTGCGGCCCTGGTCCTGATATTGACCATGAGCACAGCCGTCCTGGCGCATGAGGAACGGACGGACCGCGGGCATTTCACTCTTTTTGACGAGCTCGGGAAAGAATTGCTGTTCACAGGCCACGTGGTGTCTGTGGGCGACGAGTTCATCGCCGAAGACAACCGCCACTACCGTGTGGTCTCTGTAGACGGAGACTTCTGCCATACTGAATATCTTGGTATAGCGGACCTTGAAGCCGCTCTTGGACAGCCTTCGCTCTGGAGCAGGCTCACATCGTGGATCCCGCGGCTTTCCGTCGCACAGACGCAAGCGCCAAACCAGATCGCCATCTACCACACGCACTCTTCGGAATCGTACATTCCCACAGATGGAAATGACTCCAAGCCCGGCCGCGGAGGTATATACCAGGTGGGCGCTGCATTGGCGCGCGCCCTGGAACAGCAGAATTTCAGCGTTGAACAGGATATGACATCGCACGAACCCCACGACGCCAGGGCATACGAGCGTTCCAGAAGAACGGCGTCCAGACTGCTGCAAAAGCGCCCTCTAGCCATATTTGACATCCACCGGGACTCCGCTCCGGCCGAAGCGTATGAGAAACAGCTGGACGGCGAGGTACTGACTCAAGTCATGCTCGTCGTCGGCAGGCAGAACCCGCAGTTTCACTCGAATCTCGCCTTTGCCAAGAGCATCAAGGCGGCGGCGGACAAACAAGCCCCCGGGCTAATACGTGGGATCTTTATGGCTCAGGGGAAATACAATCAGGATATGCACCCAAGGGCAATGCTGTTTGAAATAGGTGCACACACAAATGATCGTGAAGCTGCAGAACGTGCAGCAGCCAAGCTCGCCTCTGTGCTTCCTGCGGTACTGGGCGCTGCAGGAGCAGCACCGCAGAACAGGGGCTCATACTCCGCAATCGGATGGATTCTCATCGCAGTAGCCGTAGGAGCAGTGGTCTATCTCGTGCTTGCTACTGGCGGGCTCAAGGAGGCAAAGGAAAAACTCAGGACATTGACAACCAAGGAGTTTGCCAACGCGATAGGCTGGTTTGCAAAAAAGAAGCATAACGGAGACGACCACAATAAACAATGAACGTCATATACCACTGTTACGGAGGCACCCACTCTTCCGTGGTGGCTGCCTCCATTCATGTTGGTCTTCTGCCCGATGATAGAATCCCGGAAGACCACCAGCTTATTTCGCTCCCGCTGTTTGACAAGCTGACACCTGCGGATGCGGGAAAGACCATTTTTGTTGGTCAAGATGAGCGAGGACACAGGGTTTACTGCCTCGGGCGGAGGCACTCATTTCATAGGATCAAGCAGGCACTCCTTGGTGTTGAGCGGATCTACGGGGCCGGAGGCGAACGTACGCTCTTTGTTAATACCATGAGTTTCGTCAATGTGAGCATGAGGACAGGTGGCTTTTTGTCGAGGAGATTGGGCCATGTGAAGGTAGGTAGAGCCGTCGTACTCCGCGGTACTAAGGCAGCCTTCCGTGGGCTTTCTGAGCTTGTGAAACGCGTTAAGAGCAACCTTCCCGAAGAGGAGCCACCGGGGCTTTGTGAACCGGTACCGCCAAGGACTATTATCCTTGGCTGTGAAGGCCGGGTGGAAGGGTTGCTCGCTGCCTTGATCGCCGTGCAGGAGCTGCATGCGCCGCCTGACGCGGCCCGGCTCAAGAGGCTAGCGACTTATGCGCGTAATCTTCCTGCAGGTGAACCCATCCGCATGGGTAGGGCGCAGCATCGGGAAGTATATTTCTTGCCTTGCCAGGTGAAAGATGAGCTTGTGCTCGGCTCGCTAAGGTCATGGGTGGATCAGCACTACGCGCACCAAGACTGCAGGCTGATACCTGTAACGCAGCGCTTTGCTGATATTACTCTCGGACAGTACCTCGAATATTGCATGCATACAGGCGGTTGGTTTTTGGGTCATGGCGCTGCCATCGCCTGGAAGGATCTTAAACATATAGTCACATAGAAGCAAAGGATGCAGCGGGAGGAGTCCTGCTGCTCTTGTCTTTGGGCTGGCGCGTTGCACCTACAGCTCTGCGGCCACTTTCTAAAGGACGTAGAACCCATTCAAAAGAAGGATTATAATAGGAACTACAAAGCGCAGAACGGTGGGGTAGACGAATGCAAACGGGCGGTACCATTAGTGCCGTACCCAACGGTTCCCTCGGTGAAGCGATGGGGCTTTCCCCGGGTGACGTGGTGGTATCCATAGACGGCCAACCTCTACGTGATATTATCGACTATAGATTCTTGATGGCCGGAGAAGAAGTCAAGGTTCAGGTCAGAAAGGTAACAGGCGAAGAGATCATCTATCAGCTGGAGAAGGACTACTCAGAAGATCTCGGAGTAGAATTCACGGATGTGTTGTTCGACGGGGTACGCCTGTGCCGTAATTCATGCGACTTCTGTTTTCTGCAGCAGATGCCGCCGGGGCTCAGGCCGTCACTATATGTCAAAGATGATGACTATCGGCTTTCGTTCCTTTATGGCAATTTCATTACGCTATCAAATTTGCAGGACGAAGACTACTGCCGGATAAAAGAGCAGGGGCTTTCTCCACTTTATGTATCAGTCCACGCCACTCGTCGAGACATTCGTAAGCGGCTTATGAAATGTGACATGGACGTGATGGAGGGGATTCGCCGCCTTGTGGACGCCGGAGTGGAAGTTCACGCCCAAGTTGTACTGGTTCCCGGTGTGAATGACAGAGAGGTCCTAGAACAAACCATCAAGGATTTGACGGCGTACTACCCCGGGGTACGTTCCATCGGGGTGGTTCCAGTGGGACTTACCAAGTACCAAAAGCGCCACATCGCTCCGTGTGACGGGAATGCGGCGTCAGATGCGCTGTCTTGCGTTGAGGCGTTTGCCGAGAGTTGCAGGGCAAGCCTTGGGGAGCCGGTGGTATACCCTGCTGACGAGCTGTTTTGGCTGGCTGGAAGGCCACTTTGGCCTGAGGAATACTACTGCAGCTACCCGCAGATCGAAAACGGCGTGGGGATGGCACGGCAGTTTATTTCCGAGGTGAAGGAGCACCTGTCATCTTTGCCTCACAGGGATGTCACTATTGCAACTGGTGTGGCTGCAGCATCGCTCATTACGCCGGCCTTTTCTGCCATACGGAATGCAGGCGCGCGGCTTACGGTCATCGCTGTGGAGAACAGGTTTTTCGGTCCACAGGTCACGGTTTCTGGGCTCCTTACATCAAGTGATTTAGCTCAGGCGCTCAAGCGACCGCTCAAAGGGCCTGTGCTCATCCCATCATCCATGCTGAACAATGGCAGGTTCCTCGATGGAAAGACCGTTGAGTGGCTCGAGCGTGTGCTCCACAGAGAGATGGTGTTCACGCCGCCTAACGGCGAATCCCTGGTTTCCACCCTGAAGGAGGTGCTGTAGTGTGCTCCCGACGGTAGCTATCATTGGAAGACCTAACGTAGGCAAATCTTCGCTTTTTAACAGGATCATCCAACGTCCTGTGGCAATTGTGGAGAAAGAGCCAGGCGTGACGCGAGACCGGCTGTTCGGCGAAACCGAGTGGCTGGGAAAGCGCTTTGCGATCATCGATACGGGTGGCATCATGCAAGGTGATTCATCAGGCATGGCAGCGGCGATTTCGGAGCAGGTCTCGATGGCAATTGAGGAGTGTGACCTGCTACTGTTCCTGGCGGATGCACGGGACGGGCTGACGGAGGCGGACAGGGAGATAGCGGAGCTAATAAGGAGATCGAAAAAGCCGGTGATCCTTGCTGTCAATAAGGTGGACGACTTTTCTCGAGCAGCCCAGGAGGCAGAATTCTACTCGCTCGGTCTTGGCGATCCCATCAGCATCTCAGCAGCCCAAGGGCTTAACATAGGCGACTTGCTGGATAGGGTAGTTGCGCTGCTGCCGGAGGGCCGCAGCGCATCTCAAGGGCCTGATCCGATCAAGGTCTGCCTTGCGGGTAGGCCCAATGTGGGAAAGTCGTCTCTACTGAACCGGCTGATTGGCTCCGAGAGGGTGCTGGTGGACGACGCACCAGGCACCACTCGCGACGCGGTCGACGTGTTATGGGAGCAGGGGGAGAACAGCTTCCTCTTCATCGATACTGCAGGCATGAGAAGGAAAGGAAAGATCGGTACAAGACTTGAGCGCTACAGCGTTGCTCGTGCGCTGCGGGCCATAGAGAGAGCAGACCTGGTACTCTTGGTCATTGATGCGACAGAGGGAGTGAGCGAACAGGACAAGCGGATAGCAGGCTATACCTCAGAGCACGGTAAGGGCTGCGTGATAGTGGTAAACAAGTGTGACCTCCTGGACCGGGACGGACAGACTACGGGAGATATCCTTGAGGACATCAGAAGGCAGATTCACTTCATGCCATACGCACCTGTAATGTTCGTGTCCGCAAAGACGGGCAAGAGGGTACATGACATGCTGCCCATGCTACAGAAGGTGTACCGGGCGTATTCCGCTCGCGTATCCACCTCGAGCCTGAACAGGATAGTGCGGAACGTTCAGGTGTTTGCCCCCACACCTTCTGCAGGTGGCCGCCTATTCCGCATATACTATATGACCCAGGTGTCCACGAAGCCTCCTACGTTTGCTGGCTTCGTCAATGACCCGTCCATGGTCACAGATCCTTACCGGAGGTACCTGGAAGCACAGCTCCGGGACGAGTTCGGGTTCCTGGGCACGCCCATAAACTTTGTATGGAAGAGGAGAAGGCCAGAGAGGGGGCCAGGTACGTGAGCGTGAAGGTGTGTGTATTGGGGGGTGGCGGTTGGGGTACTGCCATTTCCATACTCCTGGCGGGGAAGGGCGATGAAGTCACTCTCTGGACACGCCGCGAAGAGCATGCCCGGGCAATGAGAAAGGAGCGATGCAACCGCGACTACCTTCCCGGGGTGACACTACCCCGGACACTGCAAATCACTTGTGACATAGAACAGGCAGTGGAAGATGCGGAGTTCTTGATTGTGGCTGTGCCATCGCACGGTGTTCGGGAAGTCTTAAGGCGGCTTCCGCGTACGAAAAGTGACACTGTGTTCGTGAGCTTGACCAAAGGGATTGAGGTTGACACGCTGCTTCGCATGTCTGAAGTGATCGTGCAGGAGACCGGGAGCAGTCCGCGAAAGGTGGCCGCGCTATCCGGGCCGAACTTTGCCCTCGAGGTGGCCCGCGGGCTACCCACTGCGTCAGTTGCTGCATGTGTGGACGAGGACACCGCAAGACGCGTACAGGATGCGTTCATGACCGAAAGGTTCCGAGTGTACAGTCATACCGATGTGTTGGGGGTAGAACTTGGGGGTGCTCTGAAGAATATCTACGCAATAGGCGTGGGCATCATCGACGGCATGAATATCGGACAGAATGCCCGCGCAGCGTTCATGACACGTTCTGTGGCGGAGCTGGCGCGGCTCGGACTCAAGATGGGTGCCAATCCACTCACGTTCGCTGGTCTGTCGGGCCTCGGAGACCTGGTGCTCACATGCACTGGAGAACTTAGCAGGAATCGCAGATGCGGCATTTTGATAGGGCAGGGAAAGCGCCTGGAAGATGTGCTGGCGGAAACACGAATGGTGGTAGAGGGTGTGAATACTACGCGTGCTGCCCGAAGGCTTGCAGCCAGGGAGGGTGTGCTGATGCCCATCGTGGAACAGATTTACACCATCCTGTTTGAGGGCGCCCATCCTGGCAGATGCCTCGACAGCCTGATGACGAGAATGAAAAGGCGAGAACTGGACGAGATGATGTTTGAACGAAGTCGGTGAATACGACGAGTTCGCCGCGCCGGAGAACGGGGCGGCGTAACACTTTTTGGGACCAGGAACACCGGGCGGTTCCACGTTAGCATTGAATAGCTATATTGCCCGGGGCTTGACCATATAATGTATTGACCCAGGAAGGTCAGCCGGCCCGACTACCGTTCGACCAAGCCGGCTCCATCAAAGGTATAAGGAGGGAAGAGAAGCGTGGAGAAGTTCGATATCTTCCGGGACATAGCGGAGCGAACGGGCGGCGACATCTACGTGGGCGTGGTCGGACCTGTTCGCACCGGGAAGTCCACCTTTATCAAAAAATTCATGGAACTTCTCGTGCTCCCGAATATAGCAGATGAAAACGAACGGGAGAGGGCCAAAGACGCACTGCCGCAGAGCGGCGCAGGTCGCACGGTAATGACCACAGAGCCAAAATTCGTTCCGGATGAAGGCGTGAAGATTACGATCAAGGACAATATCACGCTCCGTGTCCGCATGGTGGACTGTGTGGGATACACCGTGGAAGGGGCCTTGGGGTACGAGGACGGTGCCGGCCCGAGGATGGTGATCACGCC
>DYEP01000251.1 GCA_020725675.1 Symbiobacterium sp.
CATCTTCCTTCGCCTTCATCGCCGCTTTCATATCTTCGACCAGTTTTTCCTGGAGACTCAAGGAGCACACCTCCTCTGAAGGTAAAAGAGCCCAGTAGTGAAAGACGACCGTGTAGCCGGCCGCCGACTTTTCTTACTTAAACTTTCTCCTCCTCGCCGCTTCAGATTTCTTCTTCCGGCGAACGCTGGGTTTCTCATAGTGTTCCCTTTTACGGACCTCGGCCAGAACACCAGCCTTCTGGCACTGCCTCTTGAAACGCCTCAGGGCGCTGTCCAGAGATTCATTCCTGCCTACGCGGATTTCGGCCAACGATTTTCCCTCCCTCCGCTACAAACAATGGGCTCGTCCCCTGCTCCGATGTTTCATATAGTCCAATGGCTTCTTGTAGTCGAACAGATCTATTATACGGGCAGGTGTTCTAACATGTCAACTACGGTCTAACCCGGAGGCCAGGTCATGAACCTGCCCCCAAGTACGTGAAAGTGGAGGTGAGGTACTGTCTGACCGCCATCGTCCTTGGTGTTAACAACCACCCGAAAACCTGTTTCAGCGATGCCTGCCTTATTCACTACTTGATCAATGGCACTGTACACCCTGTTGAACACGTCACTGTCCTTCGGTACTGCAAGCAGATTTTCATAATGCACCTTAGGAACTACAAGGTAGTGATGAGGAGCCTGCGGGTTAATGTCCGGAAATGCCACCACAGCATCGTCTTCGTATATGAAGTTGGCGGGTATTCGCTTGTCCACGATTTGACAAAAAATACAGGACATTGATATCACCTCCTCACTACGCTTGTGTGATTCCTATATTCTACACATTCCCTCATAAACCTTTTTGATACCAATCAGGGTTCAAAAGTCGTCTTGGATGCACTTCTATCTTCATATCGTTCAATCCCCAGCGTAATCAAACGATCCATGAGTTCAGGGTAGGATATACCAGAGGCTTCCCAGAGCTTTGGATACATACTTATCCGGGTAAAACCCGGGATAGTGTTGATTTCGTTTACGTACACCTTGTTTGTACAGCGTTCGATGAAAAAGTCCACTCTGGCCATGCCCGAGCAATCTACCGCCTTAAAAGCCCTGATGGCCATCTGCCTTACTTCCAAATGGATGTCCTCCGGGATCGGAGCGGGTATGAGAAGTTGGGACTTGTCGTCAATGTACTTTGCGTAGTAGTCGTAAAACTCACGGCTCGGAATGATCTCCCCTGCCAGTGATGCCTCCGGCTCATCGTTCCCAAGTACCGAGCACTCTACTTCTCTGGCATCAATTCCCTGCTCCACTACTATTTTCCGGTCATACATGCACGCCAGATCCAGTGCACTTAGGAGCTGTTGCCGGTTTTTGGCCTTGCTTACTGCCACACTTGACCCGAGATTCGCCGGTTTCACAAACACCGGGTAATCAAACTCAGCCTCGATCTCAGACACAACTTGGTCTGTATCCTGTCTTACTGCCTTCCTTAGAAACGTGCGGATGGGCACCACCGGGATCTGCGCTTCACGGAATACTGCTTTCATGATACTCTTATCCATACACACAGCAGAGCTCATTACTCCTGCTCCGACATAAGGAACCCCGTTCATCTCGAACAGTCCTTGTATGGTTCCATCCTCTCCAAAGGTTCCGTGCAGCGCAGGGAACACTACATCAACCCGTACCAGATGCTCAAGTGCTGTCCCTTCTTCGAGGGAGACCAGGTCTCTCCCGATAAGCCTCACGGCTTGGCCCGTAATTGTTCCAGCTTCAGGCGATGCGCCCAGGTACCAAACACCGTCTTTGGATATGCCAACTGGTACCACTTCATACTTATCCCGGTCAATGGCTGACATGATCGACTTCGCCGACATAAGAGAGACTTCATGTTCCCCAGATCTCCCCCCGAAGACTACTGCTACCTTCAGTTTGCCCAAGTGTGTCCCCCCAGACCTGGCGTTTATCCATTTTTCGAGTTCCCTGTGATGAGCTCGCCCCAGGCTCCGTCCGCGTAGGCTTTGATGACTTTCACCTGGACGATAGAGTTTATTAGTTCGTCCCCGCCCTCAAAACACACCCGCAGGTAATCACGGGTCAGCCCGCAAAGAAGCCCGTGTGCCTTTTCTTGTTCGACGAGTATTTCTGCTTGCTTACTTATATGCTGACGGATGAATTTCTGCGAAAGTTCTCTCCCCAGTTTCAACATGGTGTGTGCCCTATGCTCCCGAACGGCTGCTGGAACCTGCCCCGGCATGTTGGCAGCAGGTGTACCTTTTCGAGGAGAAAATCGAAACACGTGTAGTCTTGAGAACTCGAGTTGCCGAAGAATTTCCATGCTTTCCTGAAAATCAGTCTCTGTCTCCCCTGGAAACCCTACTATCATGTCAGTGGATACCGCTGCACCCCTCTTCGCCTCCCGGATAGCATGAACAAGTCGCGAGAACTGCTCTCTTGTATACCCGCGGTTCATCAACGCAAGAATCCGGTTAGACCCGCTCTGAAGGGGGATGTGGAAATGCTCGCAGAGCACTTTTGCATCTGCGAAGGCGTCTATAAGCTGGTCACTGATCTCTTGCGGTTCTATGGAACTCAGCCTGAGCCTCAAAAGTTCGGGAAATCGCAGTGCCACCTGCCTGAGAAGCCATCCCAGGTGGTAATCCGGGCCGAGATCCCTACCCCACATGCCTACATGCACGCCTGCAAGGACCACTTCCTTAAAGCCCGCATCAAGCAGTCGGCCGATTTCGGAAAACACAGATTCCGGAGGTCTGCTCCGTGACGCGCCCCGGGCATACGGAACAATACAGTAGCTGCAAAAGTGGTCGCAACCTTCCTGAATCTTGATGAAAGCGCGGGTTCGTTGGGCAAACCGGGAGATACCTGCACCAAAAGGGGCGGTGCGGGATGGTCTTGCCCCGTACACAGGAATGTGGCGCATTCCTTGCTCCGCCTGTCTCAGTATCTCTGCGAACCGGTCCCGCTCCGATATTCCGATCACCGCGTCGACCCCGTTGAGCATAGCTAGTTCCCCAGGGCTTACCTGAGCGTAGCAACCTGTTACAATGATCAGGGCATCCGGGTTGCGCCTCTTGGCCTGTCGGATGGCCTGTCGGCACTTGGCTTCAGACCTTCCCGTCACGCTGCACGTGTTAATGACATAAACATGTGCAGGTTCATCCCACGGCACACGGTGATAGCCCAAGTCTACCATCTGTTCAATAATGGCCTCCGCGTCATACTGGTTTACTTTACAACCAAAGGTTGCAATAGCAAACGACCTCTCCTTGTTAAGGCCCAACTACTTCGCCCTACCCTTCTCCCAGATCGCCCAGCTCATACATGACCATGCTAACTGCGACTACGGCAGCGGTTTCAGTGCGCAAGATCCGCGGTCCAAGCCTGACGGGCGTCGCCCCAGCATCCATTGCAATGCGTACCTCATTTGGGTCCAACCCACCTTCAGGACCTACAATGACGCTGACTTCCTTCGCTGACCTGGCAGCCCGGAGCACATCTTTGATCCCTTTCCCCCGGTATTCTTCCCATGGCATGAGAATAAGTTCGCCTGTGGTCAAACTGCTGACAGCTTCCTCAAAGGGCAACAACCCGATAATGGAGGGAACACGCAGTCTACCCGATTGCTCAGCCGCTTCACATGCGATCCGGGTGAGTCTTAATATCTTGTCCTTTACCTTTCGTTCTTCCCACTTGGGCACTGATCGAGCGCAGACGGTGAGAATCAGCCGTTGTACACCGAGTTCGGTACATTTTTGTACGATGTACTCGATCTTGTCGCCCTTGGGCAGCCCCTGTATCAGGGTAACACGCACCGGTGGCTCAGTCCTCCGCTCCACCGTGCCCACGATCCTCCCAATTATAGTATCCGTTGTTGTCACACCGATTTCTACAATAAACTCTCTGCCGTCAAGAAGCACTGCGCACAGCCTGTCCCCTGCAGAAAGCCTCAAAACGCGGCTTATTTGGTGTGCAACTTCTCCTTTGAACACTACTTTGCCCTCACGCACGGAGTCTTCGGCAACGAAGAAACGGTGCATGCTAACCCCCCCGCCGAGAGAACGCAAGGAGCTTCCACTCTGACATCCCGCGCTCAAGAACTCTCTGGAAGCCCGATTGCCGCGCCGCTTCCATCACCACAGCAACTCGTGATGCAATTATGCCTGATGTGATAAACAGTCCATTAGGGTTAATACAGCGGCTAACCGGATCGAACAGACTTGCGATTACGTTTGCCGTGATGTTAGCCAGCACCAGGTCGAACGGCAAAGGAGCATGACGGGCAAGGTAGGTTTCAAGGGTACCGTGGTAAAGTTCAACACGGTTGTCCACCTCGTTCCTTTTCATGTTCTCCCGTGCAACTCTAATAGCCACTTCGTCCTTGTCAATCGCTACAACGTCTGCGCCAATAACAGCAGCCACTGCCGCGAGTATGCCGGAACCTGTACCGATGTCGAGCACGCGCATGCCTTTTGTGATCCGCCGCTCCAGTTCCTCAACAACCATAATCGTGGTAGGGTGCGTGCCGGTCCCAAATGCCATCCCCGGATCAAGCACGATCACGACCTCGCCCGGCTTTCGCTGATAGCTGCGCCAGCTAGGAACTACGACAGTACGTTCTCCTATGTGCGTCACATCGTAGTATTCCTTCCACGCGTTGGCCCAGTCAGCCTCGCAGATGGTCTTTACTTTAAGGTAAGGTCTTCTTGAAAAAGGGAAAAAGACGGGCAAGTTTTCAATCGCCCGCCTGAGACCGGAAAGGTCTTTCTCTCTTCCAAAGTAGCCGCGAACCTCAGTGCCTTCGTGCGTATATACTGCTACACCGTTTGCTCCTGCTTCGTACAACGCTGCACATACCGCTTCCTCAAGTTCTCGACTACATGACACAGATACCTCAAGCCACTCCAAACGGACCACCTAACCCGACAGAACATCTTTCATCTTGTCGATAAACTTCTTTTTGTTCAACACCATCTCTTTGCGCTCATGGGCCACTTGCGTCAACAGATCTCGTTCGCGTTTTGAAAGCTTGGTGGGTATCTGTACGCGAACCCTCACATGGAGGTCCCCCCTGGCATTTCTCTTCAAAAACGGCATGCCCTTACCCTTTAGCCGGATCTCGCTGCCAGGCTGGGTGCCTTCCGGTATAGTAACGTTCTCTTGGCCTTCCAGAGTGGGCACAGAGACTTCTGTCCCAAGCACGGCTTGAACGTAACTTATGCTGACGTCAGTGTACAGTTCTGTGCCTTGCCGCTCAAATTGGGGGTGAGGTTCCACTTCTATATGAACGAAAAGATCGCCTGGAGGCCCGCCGTAAACACCAGCGCTTCCCTCTCCCCTGAGCCTCAGTTTGAGGCCTGTATCAACACCCGGAGGTACTTCCACAGACACCTTACGGGTGCGCCTTACCCTGCCTTCTCCCGCGCACTCCGTACAGGGGAACTCGTTCACCTCACCTGTACCACCGCAATGATGGCACGGCTGCACGCTCACAAACATTGCAAAAGCGCCACCCCTGCTGGTTCGTATCTCTCCAGTACCGTGACATATGGGGCATGTCTTTTTGTGGGTACCAGGCCTTGAACCAGTTCCGCCGCAGACGGCACACTCCTCTATTCTTGACACGTTTATAAGTCGCGTAGTCCCCGAAGCTGCTTCTGCCAAAGTGATCTTAAGGATATATTCAAGGCTCTCGCCCCGCGTGGGCCTTCTTACAGTTCTTCGCCCACCACTAGTTCCCATATTAAAGAATTCGCTAAAGATGTCGCCAAAACCAGAAAATGGAAAATCGGTAAAGTCTACACCAGGTCCCCCCGCGGTTCCACTTACCCCCGCGTGACCCAGTTGGTCATAACGAGCCCGTTTCTCGGGGTCGCGCAACACTTCGTACGCTTCATTAATTTCCTTAAATTTCTCCTCTGCGCTGGGATCCCCCGGATTGGCATCCGGATGATATTTCCTAGCAAGCTGGCGGAATGCCTTTTTGATCTCGGCTTCTGAGGCATTCCTCGGTACACCCAGCACCTCATAGTAGTCTCGCTTTGCCAATTATGCTCCTCTCCTCGGTACCGCTATCTCTTCCAGTTTCTTTCGTGTGACCGTAACCTCGAAGTGAATAGGACCATGAAGCCCCGTCGAAAGAAAAGGTAAACTGATAACGGTGCTTTCCGCTTCATTCAGGATAGAGAGCGCCTTCTGGGCGGCCTGTGAGAGCTTTTTCATAGCGTCAGGATCAAGCCTCAAGTTCACCCCGTGGACGCGCTCTCCCCAGGCTACGAGATAGTCCAAAAGGGCATACAATAATTCCATATTCAAAACTCCATTTCCTGTGTCTGCGCCGGCCTAGGAGCTGAATCTTCATCCTTCTTTTTTATAATAGTATCTATACGGAGGATCGCTTCTGCAATTTCTCCCGCCGCTTTTAGCGCATAAGTTTTCACCAAAGTGGGGTCCAGTACTCCATACTCCACCATGTCAACTACTTCGCCAGTATCGCAGTTTATGGCCAGTGAATCCTTACCTGATTCTGCCTGAGCCGCCATGCAGTCCCCTACCTTCTCGAGCGGGTTAAACCCGGCATTCGCCACGATCTGCGCAAGCGGTTTCTTCAGCGCTTCAGCCACACAATGTACGCCGTACGCGGTCATCCCCTTGATGCCCGCCTTCATCCGATCCAACTCCATGGCGGTGGCCAGCTCAATGCTTCCACCTCCGGGCACAACTCCGCCCCTTACTGCAGCCTGTACTGCAGATGCTGCGTCTTTTGCGATACGTTCGCGTTCGTCCACCACTTCCTCGGTGGCCGCGCCTACCAATATGGTAGCTGCAGGTTTGCCACGCCCGCCAAGTACGCGTACATGCCCGAGCTTTTCATCTTCATACACCTTCTCTGCAAATCCAAGGCACTTTGAAAGCTCAGCAATATCTTTCCTAAGGCCTGTGCGCTTGATGGCCCTGGCTGCAGTGAACTCGGCGACCTTCCTCAATTCCTTTGAAGATACCCTGCTAACAACCATTACGCCTGCATCCGTCAAAATTTCATCTGCGTACTGGTGAACAGTACCATCCACAAAAACAGCGCGCACAGCCATGGACACGACCTTGGCAAGGTTCTGCTTGAACTCTTCCTGCAGCTCCATGTATCGCTTAAAACCCATCTCGGTGGACAATGCTTCTTCTCCCACCTGTTCTGCGTCCAGCGCATCATCCACCACCAGAATCCGAGCATTCTGCACTTCAAGAGGTTGCTCTGCGTTGAGCCGCTCCCTCCTCACTATGACCCCAGAGAACACCATGTTATCAGCACCTTCTTCTGAGGTCACAGTATCAGCCAGCTTGAAGCCCGGCTCTTTAAGTTTCTCTTCTCCTACAAGCCTTGCCGCCTCAACTACCAGCTCAGCGATATCGTGGTGCTCTCTACCCGCGACGAGCGCCACTTGTCTCAGTATGGGATCTTCGATGCCCGACACTGCTCTTGAACGCGATCTGATATATTCAATAGCCCTGTTTATCCCTAGCTTGACTCCTTCGATGATGCGAGTGACCGGCACGCCCTTCAGTGCCTGGTTTACGCCTTCTGCGAGCAGCGCTCCAGCCATAATGGTGGCGGTAGTAGTACCGTCTCCGATCTCGTTCTCCTGGGCTCTCGCAGTATTAATCACCATCTTGGCTGCAGGGTGATTGACGTCCATTTTAGTCAAAATGGTGATTCCATCGTTCGTTATGATGACTTCTCCGAACCTGTCTACAAGGAGGGTATCCAAACCTTTTGGCTTTTTTGGACTGGCTCTTGATCTAGCAAGACATCACGTTCGCTCCATCAATCCTGATGTATCCCAAACCGGCCAGTTCATCGATGTCAGGTCGCAGATCGCGGCGTATCCCAGTGATGCGTTCCCAGCTTCGCTGCAATGAACGGACGCTCATACTTCCGTGTCTTGCGAGTACCACCAGGACAAGTATCTGTGAGAGCGGGAGACTTGATATCCGCTCAAGATAGCCAGACCTGTGGCACCCAAGCAGCGCCCTGGCCGCTTCAAGGTTGGGGCGGTAGCGCTCGTTCCCAAAAAACAGCCTGAACCTGCGCAGCACCTGTGCCTCCTTGCACGTGATGGGCCCCGCGCTCTCTAGGGTAAGCATCGGCGCTTCGCGGAACAGCCGGTAGGAGAATACCGGCACCCACACGTTTCCCCGGCAATACATCGAGGACAGATGGTCGGGTCCATCCAAAACCAGACACACCCTGTCAAGGCTCCCATCAGCCAGCAACTGTGCTGCCATATCCAGACGTCCCTTGCGGGTAAATATCCCTATGTACAGGTTGTCTTTGAAGGCAATCACCTCAGGCACTTCCGCCAGGGTGATCGCGGCAGTTCCACCCTGAAGCAGTCGCTGGACGATACGGAGCGGGAGTGTATCCATGCCACAGCGGCGGCAGAACTTGATCGCCCGTGCCACCGCTTCGCGTGCTAGATCCCCACGTACAGTCTCTGAGGCTGGTCGAGACATCGTCTCTCTCCTTCGCCTGCTGATCGCTTCCGGTACATCAGCCTTACGGGTGACGTCCCACAGGAAGTTCCCAGCATAGAGTGGGTTTACATCGCACCCTCGCGAGTGCGCGCGGCCCTATTGACCGATAGTCCCCTCCACTGACGTAGCGATGGCTCGTACTGCATTTGCGTTCGTGAGCAATGCAGCCAATCTTTCGTCCAATTCCATGCTGCCGCTCAACTGCTTTGACGTCATATCCATCCTCCCTGCTACTTATTTTCTCATTCGCTTATCCTTAAGCCCCTGTGCCCTTTTAAAGATCAAAAAGGGAGTCCCCAAAGCACAAACGAACATCATGCGTTTTGCTCCCCGGGGA
Source organism: Symbiobacterium sp. (assembly GCA_020725675.1). Taxonomy (GTDB): domain Bacteria; phylum Bacillota; class Sulfobacillia; order DUSP01; family DYEP01; genus DYEP01. Next base: position 8,870 of record DYEP01000251.1, read on the forward strand.
CTTTACGCTCCGATGACCCTGCACAGGACTTCGCTTAACGCCTTCTCAACACACTCCAGCGCCGCCACTGTATGTGAATAGTCCATTCGCTTGGGTCCGATTATTCCGATCTTGCCGTACGTATCAGTCCCAATTCGGAATGTGGCACTAATAAGGCTGCAGTCCTGCACTTCCTCTATCCTGTTTTCACCGCCTATACTCACGCGAATTGAACCTGGAGTGGCTGCACTCAACAGATCTCTTACTAGCTCTTCCTGATCTATCACAGAGAAGACTGCACGCGCTTTTTCTATGCTCTGAAATTCTGGCTGGTTTAAGATGTTCGTTTTGCCGCCAACCCATACTCTCTCATCCTTACGCTGATTTAACAAATATTCAAGCAAGTCAAGAGAGGCGGCAATAAAGTCCTGGTATTTGCCCAAATCCATTCGGATATCAGAAAGCGTACTCCTTGTAATGTCCTCCACACTCTTTCCTTTCAAGTGATGTGTCAGTACTTCCGAAATCAGTTCCAGCTCGTCAGATGTAATGGATTCGGGAATATCGACAATGCACTTTTCGACGAAACCTACCGTGGTAACCACAACAAATAGCGCCGAGTTGGCCGACAAATTCAGAAAGTGAATTTGCTCAAGCTTGGTTCTTGAAATCTGCGGCCCCAACACCACAGTCATGTAGTCTGTAATCTCTGACAGCACTTTTATGGTTTCCTGTATCAGAGATTCTATTTCTCTTGCTTTCTTCTGATATCCCTTATGGATGCGCCTAAGGTGCTCTTCGCTGAGCGAGGCGGACTTCATCAGCCAATCAACGTAGAAACGGTAACCCTTATCAGACGGAATCCTCCCTGCGGAAGTGTGGGGCTGCTCGAGGTACCCCATCTCTTCCAGATCAGCCATCTCGTTTCTTATCGTAGCTGAGCTTACTCCTAGCCCATACTTCCGAGCGACAGTCCGTGAGCCAACCGGAAGAGCAGTCAAGATATAGTCTTCAATGATTGCCTGAAGAACCCTTTGTTTTCTTTCGTCAAGCATTGAACTAACCCCCTTAGCACTCCTCCCTAGAGAGTGCTAAGAATCTACTATGAACTTACCACTCGCTGACCGTTCTTGTCAAGACAACCAAGCGCTTACTCCATAAACTCGAGCATTACCTGATTGGCCAGTAATAAGCCTTTCTTTGTTAAGGCAAGACGTTTTCCGTCAAACTTCGCAAGGTCATGTTCCATCGCCTTGGCTATGGCAGTATCATGAGTGATACGGATGTCTTTACCACACTTTTGTTTGACCGCATCCACATCGATCCCGTCGATCATCCGGAGCCCGAGCATCATGGTTTCGGCGAAGACCTGCTCTAAGGTCAGGTCTTCGCCTTCGGGCTCCGATTCGAAGTCCGAAGCGACATAGGCGTGGATGCTCCTCGGGTTGAAGGAGCGTCTGTTTTTCAAATGGCTGTGTGCACCCGGGCCAAGTCCCAAATACTCGCCGTTCTTCCAATAGTTTATGTTATGTCGGCATTCAAAGCCACTCTTAGCAAAATTCGAGATTTCGTATTGAATAAGTCCATGGCGTTCCGTTTCCTCTAACAAGATCTCATACATCTCCGCCTGGCAGTCATCTCCCGGAAGTGCTGAAGGGGGGGTCACTTTAAACGGCGTTCCCTCTTCGATTTTCAACGCGTAGGCCGATAGGTGTTCAGGTCTCAGCTCAAGTACTGCCCCGAGTGTCCGTCCAAAGGAGGATACGCTCTGTTCCGGTATGCCATACATTAGGTCTACTGAAATATTGTCAAAACCGAATCGCCTGGCCAATTCAAAGGATTGAATACACTGCGCGGCAGTATGACGCCTGCCTAGTCGTTCCAGTTCACCGTCATGAAGAGATTGAAAGCCCAGACTCAACCTGTTCACACCTGCCGCCTTAAGTTCAAGCGCGATGTCCGTCGTTAAGTCCGGGTTGGATTCACACGTTACTTCCGCCCCCGGAAGTATGGTGAAGTGACGGTTTACCATTTCCATGATCTGTTCGATAATCCCGCGGCGGAAGGTGGGAGATCCACCGCCTATGTATACGGTAGAGTAGGACAAAGCTGTTCTGGCTCCCCGGAGGTCCATTTCACGTTCTAGCGCGGAGAGGTACGATGAAACAAGGTACTCATCTGGCTTTATAGAGTAAAAGTCACAATAGGGGCATTTCTCAAAGCAAAAAGGGACGTGGATGTACAAGCCGGGACCGTTCATTCCCTGTCCACCTTCAAGACAGCCATAAATGCGTCCTGCGGTATCTCAACGCTTCCTATCATCTTCATTCTCTTCTTGCCCTCTTTTTGTTTCTCGAGTAGCTTGCGCTTCCTGGTCACATCTCCCCCGTAGCATTTGGCGAGAACGTCCTTTCTGAGCGCCCGCACAGTCTCCCTTGCTACTATCTTGTTCCCTATGGCCGCCTGGATAGGGATTTCGAAAAGGTGCCTGGGTATGAGCTGGCGCAGCTTCTCTACAAGTTGTCTTCCTCTTTGTACAGCCCTGTCCCTGTGTATAATGCAGGAGAGGGCGTCCACAACTTCACCGTTCAATAGTATATCGAGTTTTACCACGTCGTCTTCACGATAACCGTCCAGCTCATAATCCAGCGAGGCATATCCTCTCGTCCTGCTCTTCAGTTGATCGAAGAAGTCGTACATGATCTCTGCGAGGGGGAGGTTGTACTGAAGCAGCACCCGGTTCGTATCAAGATACTCCATGTTTAAGTAGTTACCACGCCTGTCCTGGCACAGTTCCATCACAGGCCCGACGTATTCAGCAGGAGTGATAATGGTTGCTTTGACTACAGGTTCCTCCACGCGTGAAATTCTTGTAGCCTCTGGGAAATGAAGGGGATTGTTTATATCCCGGGTCTGCCCATCCGTCGTGGTAACCCGGTATACTACACTGGGTGCAGTAGCAATCAGAGAAAGCCCGTACTCTCTCTCAAGCCGTTCCTGTATGACGTCCATATGAAGGAGACCCAGGAACCCACATCTGAACCCAAACCCGAGTCCGGACGAAGTCTCAGGTTCGAATATCAGCGAGGCGTCGTTCAGTTGGAGCTTCTCCAACGCATCCCTTAACATTCCGAAGTCTTTGCTGTCGACCGGATACAGGCCACAAAACACCATCGGCGTGGCCTTCTTGTAGCCTGGAAGCGGGGTGTGGGCAGGGCGACTGGCATCAGTCACCGTATCACCCACCCGACTCTCACGCACATTCTTTATGCCCGCTGTGAAAAAACCCACCTCGCCTGCACAAAGACGGTTGATAGGGGTGAGGTGTGGCTTGAAGACGCCTAATTCGCTCACCAAAAACCGTTTCCCCGTTGACATAAATGCGATCTCCATATTCGGAAGGAGCGTACCCTCTACTACCTTAACGTAAGCGACTACCCCTTTGTACGGGTCATAGTGGGAGTCAAAGATCAATGCACGTAGAGGTGCATGCATGTCGCCGCGAGGGGATGGGATCCGCTGTACGATGGCTTCGAGTACCTCGTGTATGCCCGTACCCGCCTTGGCCGAAACCAAAATAGCACTCTCTCCGTCAAGACCTATAACATCCTCGATTTCCCTCTTTACCTTTTCAGGGTTAGCGCCGGGGAGGTCTATCTTATTTATGACCGGTATAATCTCCAGCCCATAGTCGAGCGCCATGTAGAGGTTGGCAAGCGTCTGTGCCTCTATTCCCTGGGAAGCATCTATAACCAGCAGGGCCCCTTCGCACGCAGCCAGGCTTCTTGATACTTCATACGTGAAATCCACATGGCCTGGGGTGTCGATGAGGTTGAGCAGATACGTTTCCCCATCCTTCGCCCTGTACTCGAGACGTACCGCCTGCGCTTTAATAGTAATGCCCCGCTCCCGTTCCAGGTCCATCTGATCAAGGAACTGATCTTCCATCTGCCTTTGGGAAACTGCGCCCGTGAACTCAAGGATCCGGTCGGCAAGGGTGGACTTGCCGTGATCTATGTGAGCGATGATACAGAAGTTTCTCACGCGGCTTTGAAACAAAATGCCTGGAACCTCCAGTGATATGCCCTCCCTCCAATTAAGATTATAGCACCCTGGTTGGGGTGCTTCAACAAAGCCGCCTGTCAAGGAAAGGTGGCTCAGGCATGTTCGCTCCGGGGAGTCAGTGCCAGCAGTACAGTGCCAAGCAACAGCAACTCAAAAACGACACCTCGTGCTCCCGCACCACCGCAGTGAAGCGACCCTTTATGGCTTGGAAACACTTTCGGGAAATCGTAACCAAGAAGATGTGAAAGCGCCACTTCAACGTCAGGAATAGCCCCTCCGAGCGCGCCGCAAAAGGCCCCTTTATGACTGAGAATGCCAAGGTTTCGAGCAACTAAGATGCCAGTCAGCAGGTCCAGGGCTCCTAGCCATGAGCTGGAGTGGTCCTGATGAGGCAGCACATCCAACAGAAGGTGTGAGGCGAGTCCCACTACAAAGGCACCCCATGGCCGGAGATCCCGGCCAAGAGCTGCCCCCGTCACTAGGTGCGTCATCGAGAGCAAAGCGATCCCGTCCCCTCACCTGAACGTAAACAGTGCCAACAGGGATGGAGGGGCCTTCTCCCCCATCATGATCGAAACGGCCCGGTTAGCCATTGATACTCCAGCAAATACAATCAACGCTGAAAGCAAAAGCCCCCAACCAATTATGAGGGTTTCACCGTAGCGTTTTCTCTTAGTTCTCTTGTCGTATTTGATTCTTCCCGTCCCCCTTCAATTCCTTTTGGGGAACTCTCCCCGTTTATACATGTCTGCTAGTACTTGCGCAAGCAGCCTGGCGGTAGCCTTGCATTCTTCCAGCGTATTCTCGACTCCCCCGATTTCAAGAAGCAGGGCGCCCGGTAGTACGTGCTGGTTGTAACGATACGGTTGAGGGAGTACCCCTAGCGATAGGCCAGGGTACCTCCGCTCCATTCCCCGCGCCAGAGCCAGTGCAAACTCGTAGTTCTTCCTCCAGTTAGGATGGGCAAGCTGCGAGTCGGTACCGAGAACAACCATAACCCTGGCGACCGATTGTCCTCCAATTGTGGTGGTAGATTCTGACCTCAACGTAGAGTCCCTGTGTATATCTAGTATTACGCAGACAGTGGGGTTTTCTTTCACAAGCGCCTGCGCAGTCTCGAGCGATCTTACGTACGCTCCGATCCTTCCGTCCGCATCGTGAAACCTGGTAGAGTGTACTACCCCAATTCCGTGTTCTTCTTCAAGCGCGCGCTTGAGTTCCTTTCCCACAGCGATCACGGTGATCTCCGGGTTAAACGAAAACGCGTCCTCCGGCCTTAAGTGTCTTGGGTCTCCGATTTCAGGAAGGTAAGTTTCGCGCGAGTGGGTGTGATAAATCGCAACGAGAGGCTCCCCTGTTTGGACAGGTGCCCTTGGCTCGGGTAATGTAGTTTCCTCCACGTACTCTTTTGGGACAGGCAGTATGACTCGTCCAGACCAGGGAGTTCCCTCAAGATATCCCTCCAAAAGCGGAAGATGCACTCTGAGCAGGCTTTTTGGCTCGAGTGAAGCGACGTTGGTGAAAAACAATAGTATTTGAGCAAAACTCAGACGTTCGCTGTCTTTAGGCCGGAGTCCCGGTATGGCTTGTTCAAGGCACCATTTGGATACATTTGCCAGGTCAAACATCCCCAGGAAGCCCCGGTGTTCTGATCCTGACCTGCTTGGTGCAATGACATGAACAGCAGGTTCTGAAAAGAGCCTAGGCAGGTCGGACAGCAGGACCAGAAAGAACAAAAAGACCGCTAGATATGAAACCAGGAGTTTCCGATCGACCAAGGCCAACCTGAAACTCCCTATTTTGGGTAATCTAATCCTCCACGTCTTGTCCACAACCGTTCCTCCTCCGGAGCGCGCCCGCACCCTTTCCGGTAATCTATATGCCAAAGTGGCAAGAAAAAGACGACGCTCCGGATTCGGAGTGTTTTCTATCTAAGCTCTGTTGGGACAAAAGCATCCACAAGGCCAATTACAAAAGAAGCAATCAGAGCGCCCAGGATGCTGACTCTCATCATAGGTACGATGAACTGTGCGAGAAAGATCACCACCGCCGCACTTACGAACCCCACTATTCCCCTGCTTTGCGGGGAGACTTTTTCTCCAAGGATTCGCTCGGCCAAGTACCCCAGTACTGCGATGGCCACAGCTGCCAGGAGGGCGTTAATAAACCCTGCGATGAAAAATCCGGGCACAATGGCGCCAACAGCAAGAAGCACGATGGCCGACACGATCAGTCTTACGATCAGCCCTAACAAGCGTGTCACCTCCCAAGAATAGCAGGCCTAACTTACGTCTCTAAGATTAACCACAACGACGAAATATATTCATGTCAGCATGTACACACGCTATGAGCATACTCGAATACGTACCCTGTACAGAGTATAACAAGTTGTCCTGAAGAACCTGGTTATGTACTCTGGAATCTTGTATTGATTTTTCTCCCATGGTAAAATGGTTTGGTGGAGGTGAAGGCATTGGCAAATATCAAGTCAGCTATTAAGCGGGCCAGGATCGCAAGAAAGAAAGCGCTCAGGAATAAGATGTGGAAGTCCATGGTACGCACGTTTATTCGTAGATTCGAAGAGTCTCTTGCAAGCGGCGATACTGAAAAGGCCCGGGAGCGTTATCGGCTGGCAGCCCGCATTCTGGACAAGGCTGCATCGAAGGGTATTATTCATAAGAACGCCAGCTCGCGAAAGAAGTCAAGGCTTGCCTCAAAGCTGAATAAGGCGTTGTCGGCCTGATGGTATAACCACGACGAGATATAGAGACTGCCACGGGAGACAGGGCAGTCTTTTGTTCTCTGGGGGGGCTGCTAATGAAATACGCGGTGATTTCTCTGGTGATCGTGCTGGCGGTTGCTTTGGGCGTTGGATTATTCTATGCCACGCAGGACGTGCAGGATGTCACTGTTGCAGTCGAAAAGTCGCTGCTCCTTGAGCATAACTTGGAAGGCGATTTTACCCTCCTTGCTTTCGGTCCTGAAATAGACCCACTCTCGCTAGACACAGACATCGTTATTTTCCACGATCCCCAAGGCGTCGGAGAGGAACTGTTCAGGGACTACCGCATACTCATCACCCCTACTTTCAGCAATGTGGAAGATGTCCCGAGTGAAACAGCCTTAACCATATTATGGAAGGGTGGTTCCGCTCTTCCTGACGGAACTCCGGTAATGCCTCGGGGTAGCTCCCCTCCAACATCAGGACGCGATCAAGTGTTGTTTGGAGACTGGGTCCTGGTAGGCAGGTTGGAGGACCTCATGGTAGGTACGAGACCTGTGCGTGTTGGCGACACCTGCCCTCTGTCGGTCGACGTACGTTCACCCGATTACCCCGGTTCGTGCGCAGTGTCCATATACGTCAGACCTCCTTCCCGAGATCTCTTGTCATGGCTTATACATCGTTCCCACCAACAGCGCATCAACAGAGTGGTAGCCACTTTGAAAGAGCGCTTAAGGCCTCAATTAGAGCCGCCTGTAGTTACACTCAAAGTGGCTGGTGATCTCATGTTTGACCGCGGTGTGCGAAAAGCCATAGACGAGCACGGGTGGGAATACCCGCTAGAGCTGGTGGCTAGTTTTTTGTCATCAGCCGACGTTACACTTGCCAACCTGGAGTCCCCTCTTGGCGTGCTGGGTAGAAGGCTTCCGGGCAAGTTGATATGGTTCAGAGCTGATCCCAAGATGGCAAATGCGCTAGTCCAATCATCCATCGATGTGGTGACCATAGCCAATAACCACATTCTGGATTATGATACGGAGAATCTGCTTGAGACCCTCGATATCCTGGAAACACATGGAGTAATGTACGTAGGTGGAGGAAGAAATCTGGAGCATGCCAGAGAACCGAAGATCATCGAGAGAAAGGGTGTAAAAATGGCATTTGTTGGTTATTCCGAATTTGCCCACCCTGATTTGTTCTGGAGCTATTCATACCCCCGTACGTTTGAGGCAAAGGAAGACCTCCCAGGTGTATTGCCTATCGACAAGCAATACATTGCAGAGGATGTAAAGCGGGCAAGAGCGCTCGGAGCCGACATCGTGATCGCATGTTTTCATTGGGGTATGGAGGACGTAAACGTTCCTGTCCCGTTCCGAGTCGATCAGAGGGAGATCGCCAGATACGCGATTGATTCAGGAGTCGACCTGGTGCTGGGCTTTCACCCACACGCGCTGCAGGGTATTGAGGTTTATCAAGGAAAATATATCGTGTACAGTATGGGGAACTTTGTAATGGACCAAAAGAGAGAAATCCAACGCGAAAGCATGATATTGACGTTTGGGCTGACGCGGGATGGTATAAAGTCGCTGGAGGTCACACCCGTATACATCACCGACTGTCGACCACACATCCTTGAAGGCACAGACGCCAAGAGACTGCTATCCCGTATCAGGGACTACTCCTTGCGCCTGGTTAGATGAATCACCAGATCTTGAAGCACAGCACGAGCGTCTGCCCCGGTCTTCAACGCTACATCCGCCTCCAGGCAAAGCGCGAGCCAGTTTTCAAGTTGCTCCCTGGAAATGCCCGGCAAGACCGCGAGGTTCTTCTTTACGACGTAACTGTGAAGACCGGTTTTCTTCTCTATTTCCTCCTGACTTGTACCCGCCTCGTGCAGCAGCGCGACACCGTACAGGTTTCTGACCTGCCAGACGATCATGGAGTGAATTCGCACAGGAGCCTCTCCCGAGAAGAGCATTCTTTTGAGTTCAACTAGAGCACATTTTGCGTCACCTTCTGAGATGGCGTCAAGCATACGAAAAACACTGGCCTGGATAGAAGATGAAACGATCTCCTTTACATCACTTAAGTTGATCCTTGGCTCTCCCGAGTAGACACAAAGTTTTTCTATTTCTTTCGATAGTCCCCAAAGGCCTATGTCGGCTACGGCAGCCAGGTGACCAACTAGATCAAATGAGGCTGACTTGCCCAGAGCCCTAAAGCGCGAGAGAATCCATTCATTCAGGTCCCGGCCTTTCAACGGCTCACACCCTACTAGTTCTCCAATCTGAGACATGATCTTAACTGTCCGGAGCCTAATATCCGGCTTTTTCTTGCAAATTAGGATCAATACACAGTCCCCTGCCCAATCCTTTTTCAAAAACTCAAGTATAAGTTGAAAACCGGTCTCCGACGAGGCAATGGCATCACCCGCATCCTCCGCCAGAACTAACCTACCTCCGCCAAAGAGCGAAGAGGTCCTAATTAGTTCATCAATCCGGTCGGTATCGGAAGCGCTGACCCAGCTGTCTGTCACACCGCCGGCAGCCTCGCCCAATCGATGACGAATGCGGCAAATGGCCTCCCGTATAAGGAACTCTTCTTCTCCGTAAAGGAGGTATAAGGGTTTTAAAATATCCAACTTCAAGGTTTTTGGCCAGATGTCCGTGCGCATGGCTTTACTCCTCCAGCACAGGACTTTCGCTTCAGTAGCGGACAAATCCTTCCCAGTGTCTTGCAGGATCTTGACTTGGAATAACGAATAAGATAGACACCGTTATGTTAATGTGAACATATCGCTGTGCCGTTTTCATAAGACAGGAGGAACTTGCAAGTGAAGAGAGCATGCTTCCTGCTGCTTCTGAGTGCTATCACGTTTTCTGGCTGTTTCCCCTCGGGTACCCGGGGTCACGCCCAGCCGGAAGAATTGCTACTGGCCACAACCACCAGCACTGCAGATACAGGGCTCTTGGATTTTCTTTTGCCAAAGTTTGAACAAGAGTATAACGCCAAGGTCCGGGTGGTAGCTGTGGGTACAGGCCAAGCCATTCAGCTCGGGCGTTCCGGCGACGTTGATGTAATCCTGGTCCATTCCAGAGAAGCTGAAGAGCAATTTGTAAACGAGGGTTTTGGAGTCAAACGATATGATCTAATGTTTAATGATTTTGTACTGCTTGGGCCTTCTTCTGATCCTGCGGGGGTAATTGGGGCAAGATCAGTCCTGGATGCGCTGGGACGCATCGCATCCCGTGGCGCTACAGCCCAGGGCGTAGTCTTCGCCTCAAGAGGAGATGACTCTGGAACCCACAAAAGAGAGATGGCTCTTTGGGAACAGGCGGGGCTCGGCACACCTCGGGGCGAGTGGTACAGCTCGCTGGGCCAGGGAATGGGAGACACTCTGATAGCGGCTGACGAGATGCGAGCCTACGTGCTGTCAGACCGGGGTACATACCTATCGATGAAGGACAAGCTAAGGAACCTTAGCATCGTATTTGAAAAGGACGAGGACCTGTTCAACCCTTACGGGATCATCGCTGTCAATCCCCAAAAACACCCTAGTGTAAACTTCAGGCTTGCGCAGGAGCTGATTGCCTTTTTCACCTCTGTTCACGTGCAACAGATGATCAATGAATTCGGTGTGGATAGATACGGTCAACCCCTGTTTTTTCCCAATTCGGAACAGTGGTGGTTAGAACATGGCGGGGAGTGAGTGCTTCTGGGTCAAATGGTATCGGGCTTGTTCGAAGCGTTTAAACTCATCATTGAAGGCGACCCAGAGATTTACACAATCATTTTCCTATCCTTGAGGGTCTCGGGAATCGCGCTGTTCATTGCCACAGCAGCAGGTGTACCTCTTGGCGCATGGCTTGGTCTTACTGGTTTTCCAGGTAGACGGCTGGTGGTCGCGCTGGTCTATACAGGAATGGGACTGCCACCAGTAGTAGTGGGACTTGTGGTGTTCATGTTGCTATCGACGACGGGGCCGCTTGGCTCTCTGGGCTGGCTGTTTAAGGTTCCCGGTATGATACTGGCACAATCTATCATCGCACTGCCGATCGTGGCGGGCTTGACCATGAGTGCTGTAGGCGGGGTGAACAAGAACGTCAAGCAACAGCTCGTTGCACTTGGCGCCAGCCCCGCACAGGTGAGATGGGCTACCCTCTCCGAAGCCAGGATGGGCGTAATCGCCGCAGTACTTGCCGGGTTTGGCCGTATCGTTGCGGAAGTAGGCGCGGTCATGCTGGTTGGAGGTAACATTCAGTACAGGACCCGGGTGCTCACCACCGCTATTGTTCTTGAGACGAGGAAGGGTAATTTTGGTATGGCTTTAGCACTAGGCATTATCTTGCTGATCATCTCCTTTTTCGTCAATGCAGCAGTGCTCCGTCTTCACAGAAAGGAGCTCGGAGAGAGTTGAGCGCAGTATACAAGCTCGAAGGGGTCAAGCATAACTACGACGGGCGCACGGTCATAGACATCGGGCACCTTGAAATCCTCGAAGGAGAGATCTTTGGCATTATAGGCCCAAGCGGCGCGGGAAAATCCACATTGCTCAGGCTCCTGAACTTCCTCGAACCACCGCGACAGGGAGTCATTCGCTACAGGGGGACGGCGTATTCCGCCGGAAACATGCCTTCACTTGATGTGATGAGAGAGATCACCACGGTGCTTCAAAAGCCAGCGCTGCTTTCGACCACCGTATTCAACAATGTGGTATACCCTCTGCGCATAAGGCACAAAAGACCCGACCCGCAGAAAGTAGCTTTGATGTTGCAGCGAGTAGGACTCACCAAGCTGGGTCATGTCAGAGCATCGTCTTTGTCAGGAGGGGAAGCACAGCGAGTGGCATTAGCCCGTGCGCTGATCTTTAACCCGCGCGTGCTACTGCTCGATGAACCCACCGCAAATCTTGATCCTGCCAACATCGCGGTGATCGAACGACTGGTCCGGGAGTTCAGAGAAGAAACGAAGATGACCGTTATCGTGGTAACCCATAACGTGTTTCAAGCGCGGAGACTGTGTGACAGGGTAATGCTTCTGCATGAGGGCGCTTGTGTTGAAGTAAACGATGCACGCAGGTTTTTTGAGTCACCGAAGCACGCCCTGTCAAGGGCATTCCTGAGCGGAGAAGTCATATTCTAACCGGAAAGAGGGCGGTCTTCTATGAGGCTCAGACTGAAGATGTGGCTTGAGAGCGGGGAAAGAAAACCCGTTATGGGCGATGGACTCATGCGCCTGCTTCAGGCGGTCCAGGGCCATGGGTCCATTAGTAAGGCGGCCCACGAACTCTCCGTTTCGTACAAACAGGCATGGTCCCGTATCAAGCAGGCGGAAAAGAATCTAGGCATTGAACTGGTCGTAACCCATTCCGGAGGAGTGGACGGAGGAGGAGCCCATCTCACCCCGGCAGGCAAGGATTTGGTGATGCGATACAGCATGTTCCGAGAGGCAGCGGACAGGATGCTGCATGACCTGTACGTCCAACATTTCCCGGGCAATTAGGATAACCTGACTTGTCCTGTCCACTGGGGGTCGGTGGCCAAAGCACCGGACCTCTGTTATTCTGAGCAATTCGAGATAAGGGCCGGATGCGCATAACCATCTCAGCGACTCCTTGACAGCAACCTTATACATTCTTGCCAGTTTTACGGTCAACGTTCACATAGATTCGGAAAGCGAGCACGTGGTAGTGACATCCTCCCCTCACTAAAGTGAGAGGCATCAATCGGGATGCGAGAGGTTAGCCAGCATTCCGGC
>DYEP01000252.1 GCA_020725675.1 Symbiobacterium sp.
CGAACCCGCTGGCGTTTGCGCCCGGTAAGATACGGCGCCAACAAGTGGGGCCTACGGCCCGAGCACTTCGGCGCTCGCGTACCCGGGGCAGGCGCGAAGTTCCGGGAATTAACCCGGAAGCCTCTGGCTTCAGCCAGGGGGAGGTTCACGACCTCGTAAAACCTCTTGACCGGTCACTTCTCTGCATGGTACTATTAACACATTACTACTTTAATATAATAAAGGGGTAAAGTTATGAGTATTATGAGAAGCCGGCAGGGAAGAGAACGGAGGGTGCTTGAGACGTCGATACTGGAGCTGTTCGAGCGTCGCGGCTTCACTGAGGTCGAGGTCCCCTGGATAGAGCCGCTAGGTGCAGTTGACAGAGGATTTACTGAGGAGATCAGGCAGACGTCCTACAGGATACTCGATCATTCCGGCGAGGTGCTGGTGCTCCGTCCTGACTTCACTGCTCCCATCGCCAAGATGGCTGCGACTACGCTGAAGTCTGAGCCAAGACCTCTACGGATCTGCTATTCAGGCAGCGTATTTCGGAGGGGGGGACCGTCTCCCGGGGGCCAGAAGCTGTACCAGGCTGGCGTTGAGCTGATAGGGAGCGGTGAGGTAGAAGCAGACGCAGAAGTGGTGACACTGGCAGCAGAATGCATGCGGATGGCTTCACTGAAAGAATACCGTATCGTGCTGGGCCATGCTGCTATTGCTTCTGTCTTGCTCGATTTGGCTCCGGACCGCCAGAAGGCCGCGAGGGCGCTGGAATGCAAGCAGCTGCAAACGCTGGAGGAACTGGGCGAGCTGACAGGTCTCGGTGACGTCTTATGCACCCGCGGCCCAGTGAGCGTTCTGGAGCGTGTGCTGGAAAGAGTGACCAATGCCTCCGTTTATTCCGCGATAATCAGGCTAAAGGTACTGGCTGACGCGCTAGAAGCCGCAGGGCTTGGCTCATGCGTGAGGGTAGACCTCGGGCTAGTGAGGGATCTCGGATACTACACGGGACCGGTGTTTGAGATATATTATCCGGGGCTGGGTACGGCGATAGCGGGAGGAGGAAGGTACGACGATCTGGTCGGGGTATTTGGTGATGCAGAACCTGCGACAGGGTTTGCGCTTCATATTGACAAGCTGCTTTCAGTGCCCGTCGGCACTGCTATGCTGGGCTTAACAGGCATTCATTGACTCAGGGGGTCACACATGCTTACTTTCGCGTTGCCCGCAGGCAGAATGCTACAAGATTGTTTGTTTATGCTTGAACGGATAGGAATAACAGTGCAACCCGTTCTATCTGGGACCAGAAAGCTGCTCGTCCAAACAGAGGATGGGAGCCGCATCATCCTCGCACGGCCTTCGGATGTACCCACATACGTCATGCACGGTGCAGCGGACATCGGCATCGTGGGGAAAGACGTGCTTTTGGAAGACAATCCGGATGTCTATGAGCTGCTGGATCTTGGGTTTGGGAGGGGCCGCTTTGTGGTTGCTGTACCTCGGGGTGGCACGCTGCATATAGGGGCAGGGATCAGGGTGGCCACGAAGTTCCCGAGGATTACCACCGAATACTTTCGCTCGCTCGGGGTCTTGGCTTCTGTCATCCACTTAAAGGGTGCGGTAGAGCTGGCTCCGCTCGCAGGGCTTTCCGACGCCATCGTGGATATTGTATCAACAGGGCGCACGCTGGCGGAGAACGGCCTGGTAATAGAAAGAGAACTGTTCTCCATATCGGCCCGATTGATCTCAAGCAGGGCAGCATTTGGTTTGAAGGACAGGGAAATTGAGCGGGTCCTTGAACGGATAAGGAGAGAGACATCATGCGCGTAATTACCGCCTCACAATTCTGGGTAGAAGGGGTAACTGCTTCCTCTCAGGAGATCAGCGAGAGGGTGCACAAGATCCTGGAGGATGTGAAAAGGCGTGGGGACGAGGCGCTCAGGGAGTACGGAAAGCTGTTCGACTCTTGGGACGGACCGCTGGTTCGTAAGGTGCCTCGCTGGCAAAAGGCAAAGAGCATGCTGGAGCCGGCCGTAGTACAAGCGCTCGAACGTGCTTGTGACTCGCTTTTTGAGTTTCATTCACACTGCGGTATGAAACCCTTCGAATACCGGAGGGCAGATGGTGCAGTTCTGGGTCGGAGGGTGATGCCTTTGGCGCGCGTGGGCGCATATATACCCGGGGGCGTGGCGAGATACCCTTCTTCTGTGCTGATGGTAGCCGTGCCCGCCAGGATTGCTGGTGTGAAGCAGCTGGTGGTATGTACACCGCCGGGCGACGATGAAAGCCTTGCCCCGGTATATGCCGCCTGTGCGCTGGTAGACATAGACAGGCTGTACTTGGTGGGCGGACCCTGGGCGGTAGCGGCCATGGCATACGGCACGGAGAGCGTTCCTCGGGTGGACAAGCTGGTAGGACCGGGCGGACAGTACGTCACGGAGGCCAAGAGACAGGTGTTTGGCCAGGTAGACATCGACATGCTTGCAGGGCCCAGTGAAGTGGTGATCTGGGGGGACGATTTTACCGATCCCGAACTCTTGGCGATTGACATGCTTTCGCAGATGGAACATGACAGCTTGGCAGTGGCATATCTCGTGACTGACAGCGCAGCACTGCTCGCCGAGGTCGAGTCAAGGCTCAGAAGGTACGATGCCAGGGGTTCGGCCGTGGGCATACTCACGAAGGATGTTAAAGAAGCGGCGTCAGTGATCGACGCTATTGCCCCAGAACACCTCCAGATCATGGCCAGGCAAGCCCAGTCGCTGGCGGACGCAGTGTGCAATGCCGGGGTGATCTACATTGGGCCAAGGACCCCTACTGCTTTAGGCGATTACTCGGCAGGCACCAACCACGTGTTGCCGACGGCAGGATCGTCCAGGTTTTTTTCAGGACTCACCGTAGAGAGCTTTCAGCGAAGCATGAGCGTGGCAGATTTCACGGATTGCACGGACCGGACATATTACACGGCCGCGGCCGTGCTAGCAGAGGCCGAGGGGCTCCATTGCCACGCCAGGGCGCTGAAAGCCAGAATAAAGGAGGAAACGTTACAATGATCAAACTCGATGCCAACGAACTCCCATGGGACTGGCCTGCCGGGTTGAAGACGGATCTGTTCAAGGAAGCAGCGTCGCTTGAATTCAATCGCTACGACGAGTGCCTAGTGCCACAGCTCAAAGAAGCTCTGGCCAGGCGCGAGGGGGTGTCGCCTGATCAGGTGACACTGGGTAATGGCTCGGACGAGCTGATCTTGAACTTTCTGTTAGCTTTTGGCCTTGGACGTCAGGTGATCTTTCCCGCGCCCACGTTCGTAATGTACGGCGACTGTGCACGGGTGCTTGGTCTTTCAG
>DYEP01000253.1 GCA_020725675.1 Symbiobacterium sp.
CTTGGCCGACTCCCAGGTAATCGCATCCTTGTAAGGCCTATCAGATGTCATAGCGTCAAAAGAGTCTGCACACGCGATGATCCTGGCACCGAGGGGAATATCTTCCTCCTTGAGTCCTTGCGGATACCCGGTCCCGTCCCACCTTTCATGATGGTGCCTGATCCACTTTTCAGCCTTCCCGAGGAACTTCATGCCCCTCACCATCTCCGCGCCCATCGCTGCGTGGCCTTTCATTTCTTCGTACTCCTCCACCGTGTACCGCCCGTCTTTCTTCATGATACTGTCCTTTATGCCTATTTTCCCGATATCGTGGAGAAGCCCGGCGTAATGGAGGAGTTCTACTTCGTCGTCCGGGAGTCCCATCTCCTTACCTAGAAGGACGGCGTACTGAGAAACCCTTAAGGAGTGCCCGTGGGTGTAGCCGTCTCTGTGCTCTATAGCCTGGGAGAGGGTGGCGCCAAGCTCCGCGTAAACCTCCCTCAGCAGTCTAAACCGGTCCAGTGAGTACCTGGCCAGCGCCAGAGGCAACAGCAACATCGCCACGCTGGGTAGCCCGTATACCTGGTACAGCACCACGACAAGAATTCCCAGCGGGATTACGGCGATTTTACTGGGAAGGGTCCACCGGAGGTTTTTCCTCCAGGCGCTTACAAGGGAGCTTCCTTCGTAAAGAGCGATGACCTGGGAAACCAGATAGCCGTTAACAAGAACATCCGCCAGGGCCCCCAGCGCGAAGAAGGCCATGTCCCGCGTGAACGCGAATGCCCCCGCGGTACCTCCAAGCCCGTAGTATGTTACACCGAATGCGTAATTGGACAGTATTAGCATACCCCGGTTGAAGAGAACCACGTTCCATGGGGTCTGGCCGGACAAATCTTTCTTCCTGAACGTAGCCAGTGCCGCTAGCAGCATTCCAATCTCTCTTCCGCAAATCACTACGCAGGCATGTAGCAGGGGGACACCGACGGATGTGGACAGGTAGCTTCCTGATGCCTGGACGGGAAACGCTTCCACAAGGGCGACAAGCCCCGCGAGGAACAGGGCCTGCGGCCAAAAGCTCTTCAGCAACTGGGCACTTGGGAAGTGCAGCACCAAAAAGGCCACCCCGACGGTGCCTACTATGTATGTAAAGACCTTACCGGCTGGGTTTTTCGGTTCCATGTGATTCCTCCCGGACGGCCCGTCGAAGGGGGCCGGCTCATTCAGCGACGGGGATTAACCGAACTGCCAGGTTGCAGCGCCGGAGAGGATGAGGGCAAGAAGGGCCAAGATGAGCTTCCAGATCTTTCTCATTGTAACGTTTGACCTCCCCTAGGCAATCCCTAGCCGCTATTCAGGGTAACTCTTCGCTGAAAACCTGGGGGTAACCGGCCCAATCGAGTATTCGATAAAGCCGTAGGAGTTTCCTTCACTGTTTTTCATGGAGCTTTGAAAAATCACCCCTTGAGCAAAAGAGGTAGTTTCCGGTTGATCGCGTCCAGGGTAGCTCTGATGGCCGCCTCCCGTTCGTCCGTTCCTACCGGGCACGAGCCGGTCAAAAGATGCTCCTCACGGCCGATGGTGCACCACAACGCAACCAGAGCGATGTCCCGGTCTTTCATCCTGACTACGTGCGCGTCAACCAGGGAAATCCGGGCCTGACGGGAAATGAGCAAGCTCAGGGCTTCCAGGCAAGCACGGACAGCTACTTTAATCCATCCCCGCTCGCTCTTCTCCTCCCATGCCTCTCCCGTCATCTCGTTCGAGCCAAGGACCAGCGTGACTTTGACGCGATAGACCCTATCCTCGGCGATCATCTCGGTCTTGGTAAGACGGACTCTGGCGGGGCTCGTAACCTTCTCCTGCGACACCATGGCTATGGATACCTTGCGCCTGTCAAAGGAGACCCCGTGCCCCGCCATCAACGCCGACTCCACGTCCCGCAAAAGGCGTTTTGCCGGCCGCACATCCTCCGCCAGGATATGGATTTCTTCGATCTCGCCGGAGGAACTCATCACAACCCTGCAGCCGATGACACCTCGAATCTTCTTCAAAGTTTCCTCGTACAGGCGCCCCCGGTCCTCGTATCTCCGATCCATCGAACCAACCTCTCTCACCAAAGCGTAGGACTAGCTCATCACTTACCTTCACTGGCGCGTATCGCGCTCCGGAGCCCTGTAGGAGGAACCTATGAGGTGATCACCCTTGGCATGA
>DYEP01000004.1 GCA_020725675.1 Symbiobacterium sp.
ACGGCTGAGACGATGCACACACGTCTCAAGGCTATCACCCTTTCTCCATCTGATTGGCCCAGCGGCGCTCTACTGGCGTCCAATAATGTACCTGTATGGATCTACCTGTTCTCTGAGCACCCTGAGCTCTTCCTCAGTAGGCGGGTCGCTCGAACCCACTTGATCCGCCCACAGCAACTCAAAACCGGTATTCTCCAAAATCTCTTCTTTAGTAATTCCGGGATGGATGCTTTCCACCTTCATACGCTTGGTCTCCTCGTCGAACCCCATGACGCAAAGATTGGTAATGACCTTATATGGCCCGGTGCCTGGAGGCAGCCCGGCCGCCTCCCTCGCGCCTTTCCCAGTCAGGTACCCGGGAGAGGTCACAAAATCGACTTTCTCCACGAAACGCTTTCTGTCCTGCGGTGTGATCATCATGGTGCGCCAGCACAGCGATGCGAGGTCGTTGGCTCCTCCGCTTCCCGGGAACCGTACTTTGGGCCTTTGCAGGTCCTTCCCTATCATCGTAGAGTTGATGTTGCCATACATATCGATCTGGGCGCCGCCCAGGAACGTATAGTCCACCATACCCCTCTGACACATTTCCATGATCTCCGGCATGCTAGACGCGGCCACGCCCCTGTAAAAAGTTCTGGAATCCCCTACTGAGATGGGCATAGAGGGGAGCAGCGGTCCTATTCCCCCTGCCTCAAACATGATCATGAGGTTGGGCGAGTATACTTTCTGAGCAAGCATGGCGGCTGCGCAGGGAGCGCCTGTGCCAACCACGACCGTTGCTCCATCCTCAAGATACCTGGCCGCCAGGCAGATCATCAGTTCCATCTTGTTATAACCGTTCATTTCGCACCCTGGTTTTGCAGCTCACAACTGTCGGTCTCTTGCAGCCGGCCTCTCCATGACCAGGCTTACACCTCCACAGACGTATTCCCTGGGGTGTAGAGAGACCTCGGCCCCGGGGG
Source organism: Symbiobacterium sp. (assembly GCA_020725675.1). Classification (GTDB taxonomy): domain Bacteria; phylum Bacillota; class Sulfobacillia; order DUSP01; family DYEP01; genus DYEP01. The sequence continues at coordinate 963 of DYEP01000004.1, forward strand.
TTGCACCCGGACGGAAGCACTGCGCTTGAGGCAAAAAGGCTGGCTTGTGTCTTCCGCGAACTACTGGATACGGCCTACCGGTTTTCCCGTACTCCGGCTAAACGGGGTCCCCTACTGGACAAAGCATTTCGTTTCAAGCCACACTGGACGGATTTGACCGTCTTACCGTACATTCGTTTCTTTTACGTCCTTTCCGCCCAGCCGCTCAAACAAACGCTTTCCCTTTTGGATCATCCCTTTTCCTTCCCCAGGTAAGGAATTCGACGATCGGTTTGGCGCCTTGATGTCTTGCGGCGACAACCCACTTCACTTGCCGCGGGCTATCGCATGTGGCTTCTTGCCTTATGCCTCTCCGTTTGCGTTCAGGGGTATCATTAACTCCAGTGCTCTGAGCTGGCTGAGCCGTTCCATCCCTCCGCACAGATTGATATATTCCCAATGGCTGTTCACAGAGAAAATATATTTGTTGACGAACTCCTTGTAGGTGTCAGGATCGTTCTCCGCTTCTAGCCACGCCTTGAGATGCTCTTCATCGGAAAAATACTCGTATGCCATATTCCCCGGGTAGCTGCCGTACGGTACTTCTATCACCGCGTCGACCAGGTAATAAGGGATGGCTGTCTTGGTCGGCTCCCGCCGTATCTCCTCGTTGGGTATGAGACGTTCGGTAGTTACGATCACGCACTTTGCCGCTCTGGCAAGGTCCGAGTCGGAGACCATGATACCATCTATCTGGCAGTTGCCGTATATATCAGCTCTGTGAACGTGGATGATCGCAACGTCCGGATACAGCGCGGGCACTGCCAGCAGCTTGGTCCCCGTGAACGGGCATCGGATTTCCTTGGCCGCAGAATACTTGTAGGTATCTGTACCAAACATGACACGGCAGGGTAGAAATGGCACCCCCATCGCGGCCGCTTTGTAACGCCATGCCAGTGTGGCGTTAGTCCACTCCGTGACCTTCAATTTCCCTTCTTCAAAGAGCCTTCTTGCAGCTTTGGATAGGCCTCGCGCTTCAAGACCGACGACGTACGCCACATCAACCCTGTCAAAACACTCACCAGCAGCCAGGATCTGGCAGTCGTGGGTAGCGGTATGCCCGCTAAGCCCCAGGTGCTTTTTGCCCTGCCTCACAATCTCGTGCAGTATAGCGGTGGGTATACGGTTGGCACCAAACCCTCCGATCCCGATGTAGTCTCCATCGTGGATGAACCGCGACACTGCCTCCTTCACTGATGTTACCTTACTCTCCATTCGCCTAGGTTTGGCCCTGAAAAACTCGCGCGCCCGATCGACGTCAGGATCGCAAAAGAGTTCACCAGCAGGTGTGATCTCTTCAACCACGTCTTCCGCCCTCCAGTCTTCCAATCCTTATTGATAATTGATTCACGAATCACCTGGTAGATTCCTTCCGCTGCTACAGCTCAGAGCGCAGCAAGGCGTTGGCCAGCTCTGCGTTACGCCTCGCCTTTTCCCGCGACGAAGTGGCACTGCACTTGACGCAGTCAGCCAGATTTTCTCGGTGCTTGAAAGTATCTGACAGGACTCTGTACACGTGCTCGAAGGTAATCTCGCTCAGTTCCATCCCGGAGCAGCCTTTGATCTCGCTGACAAACGCCGATACCTTGGGATCGTAAGACACGCCTACAGCAGGTACGCCTGCCACTACCGAGTATATTAGCGAGTGAAGCCTCATACCGAGCGTCACAGCAAAGCATGATATGATGTCGAGGTGGTCTTTTGGCATATAATCCGATCGAAGCACCACGGCGTCCGTGCCGAGCGCCGCCTTTAGTGCCTCTGTGACCGCCATGTCCCTGGCGGGTTGCAGCGGAAGCAATACGAAAGCCACGTCGTTATGCGCCTTTAGTGTACGGCAAGCTTCTGCAATGGCCACGAGCCGCTCGTCGATCCCCGCCCACGGCCTGATTGATATGCCCAGCAAGGGTTTGTCCAGCCGGACGCCCTGTCTTTCAAGAAGCGCCTTGCCTCTTTCCCTGTCAGCAGTGAGAGAAAACACGGGATCTGCGGTGACTTCCACCCGTGGCTGCCTTACGCCCAAGCGTTCAAGCTCGAGTCTTGACGCTTCGTCCCTCAGTGTGATGAGTGGCACCCGATTAATCACCGCAGACACCAACCGCCTGTTGAATGGTCTTCCCAGCGGACCGATGCCGTTGGCGTAGAGCATTACCTTTTTTCCCATTCTGATTCCCGCATAGATAATGGACAGGTAATATACTAAAGAACGCGTGCTGGTCGCATCCTGCAGCAGGCTGCCCCCACCACTGATGAGGAGATCCGCCCTGGCCAGAGCCCGCAGCACCTGGATCGGGTTGAACCTGGCTACCGCCTCCACGCCCATCCTTTCCCGGGTCAAGTTAGGGCTGGCCGACAACACACATATCCTGGCCCCAGGGATCTCCGCCTCAAGCTGGGACACCATTGCCTGCAGGATGGCGTCATCCCCGGAGTTACCGAACCCAAAGTAACCAGATATCAGAAGTTCAGGCACAACCTTCTCCTCCCTGAGCCTGACGGCGCTGCAGCATGCCCGCAGCTGCTGCAATGCCCAGCACTACCCAAAGAATCAGGATCACCTTGGGGCGGTACAGGATGTTGTCCGTCATTCCCATGACAACAAGCCCGGCGAGGGATGCGGACACCGCTGTTGACACGGACACTATCAACCGGTCTTTTTCTTCCCTCAGCAGGTACAGACTTTGGCGGAAATTGCAAAACAAGATCCAACCGTAGATGATAAGTCCGAGCACACCGGTTTCAACCACTAGCTGGAGGTACTGGTTGTGGGTATGGAAGGGTTTTTTGTTCCTGTCAAGCATATATGCCGGATAGATCTGCATGAACGGCCTGTGCCCTAGCCCCACGCCAACGGGCCAAAAATCCTTGATGATATAAAGTGCTTCGGTCCACACCACCATGCGGTAGGAAACCGAGCTGTCCTTCCCCACGTTCTGCAACCTGGTGCTCAGGATGTCCACCTGAGGTAAGACTGCAAGCGAGACCGCTGCAATGATAAGTAAAAGAAGCAATAACTTCCGGTTTGACGTCAGAGAAAACAGCACTAAAGCCACAAGCAGGCCAAGCCAGCCGCCGCGCGAGAAAGTGAGCAGCATGCACACGGAAAGTACTCCAAACACCCCAAAAAACAGGATCTTCTTTATAGCGTGCCTTGATGCACTGGCGAGCGCCAGTGCCAGCGGGGCCGAGAGAATAAGGAAGTTCGCAAGCACATTGGGATTGCCGAAAGTTGAGAACGCCCGTGTCTGAAGAAACGGGTTGTGCGATGCATCCACCCACCCGCTTTCGGGAGGGGGCACGCGCATCGCAAACTGGAAGATACCATACAGAGAGACAAGTGCGGCAACACAGGTCAGCGCAAGTACAAACCTGTACAGCCCGGTTTTCGTTCTTATGGTATAGGCCGTGACGAAGAACAGTCCGATACCTGCCAGACTGATGGCTAAGTCGGGAAGGCTCTTGACCGGGTCAATCGATGAAACGGTACTTACAACCAGAAGCACGATCAGCATGGCGATGGGAATGCCAAGCCCGGTAGGTTCGAATTGATAGTTACCAGTGCGCAGGCGACACAAGCCCCAAAAGAGGGCAGCCGATACTGCCAGTCCAAGACCCAGGCTGTTGGGAAGCACGGGTATCCCCAATGCCGCGGCGTACAGGGCCACTTCCGGCAGGCCCGCTGAACAGACCATAAAGCCCGCTGCCGCAAGGCCCAATGCCAGAGCAAAATAGGATCCAGGGAATATGCCCAGCACAAGCCCAAGCAGCGCTATGACTGCTATAAAGACCCACATTGCCTTATCTCCCATAGTCTCCTTCTCCCGGATCGGGTGTGACCAGCCACTTAAAGAGTGATGCACTCCGGCTTGACGATATAATAGACTCAAGGCTGGCCTGGCTTTTGTAAATCAGGAGTCCGAGGCCGATTAAAACAGAGCGTACCAACAAACCCCTTGGGCCGAGGGCATTGTGAGCGAGCCTCACAAGCCCGTTGGTCGCAGCGAACACCAAAAGCGCTATTCCGAGAATCTGCAAGGGGCCTGCGATCCATTTCTCGATGATCTGACCAAAGCAGGTAACCAGCAGACTACCGCTTTCGAGTCGTCGGTACCAGGCCGTAAGCTTTATAAGTTTCACGTGCAACATTTCCCATGCAGCTGAAGCTGCGCGGAAGATACGGCTCTCCTTTTGTAGCCTGTAGGCCCGCCTTAAGTCCCAGGCACTTGAAAGGAAGAAACTGGACTCAACGACGGTCCTCAACACACTGGTTATCGTAGCTGCCCGGTTCAGTAACACACTGTGGTGGTGCCAGCGTAAAATCATTCTCACCGCTCCTGTCTGGCTCAGTCGAGAATCTCTATTCCCATTACGGTGGTCATCACGGCATAAAGCGCGGTCTTTATCCTCACAGGGGTACCGATGCGCGTTTCCTTGCGTGCTATAGTTATCGCATCAGGTGTGACGTAAGCCGTCACGTCAATTGTGAGCGTAATGTCGTACTTCCCCGGTATGGTCGAAAGCACGTTCTTCCCCTCGGAGGTGGTAGTGACCTCTACAGCATCCCTGACCTCCTTCTTCACCACCGTGCCAAACACCGAGCTCGTGTCATACTCGCGCACTACGTCGCCGACCCGTATAGCATCGACAGTGGGCTGGCGCACCGCCTCGACAAGCAGCGTAACGCGGGCGGTCTTTTCTTGTGCGCCAGGGCCTGTCCCAAGATAGGTCAGCTTGTAAGCGACGCCGGCGATCATGGCGACGATCATAACAATAATAATTAGATCCAGGATATTGATAAGCCCAAAAAGCCGTCCCTTCTTGTCTATCACATCGAATACCTCCCGTGCGATCTCCTTTGAAGCACTTTATTATAAATCTCTATGTGCTTTTTCGCCATATTCGAAGGTTGGAAATAAGGGGAAGCAGCCTCTTTAAGGTTCTGTCCCATCTTTCTTGCATGATCCGGATGCGAAATGAGGTATATGATGGCTTCTGCGAGCGCCGTGATATCTGACGGCGACACGAGAAGGCCTGTTTCTCCATTTCTTATAATCTCCGAAACGCTCCCTACATCCGTGGATACAGTGGGTATTCCTAGTGCTGCAGCTTCTAATATAACATACGGGAACGTCTCGCTTCTGGATGGCAGCACATGTACATCCAGTACATTTAAGAAATCAAAGGGATTTTGAATATGCCCAAGAAACCATACACAAGAACTTATGTCCAACCTGTTTGCGAGCGCCCTCAGGCTACCGAGCGCTTCACCGTCACCGCCCAAGAGAAAGCGCGCGTCCGGAAACCGGGCATGAACCAACTTGGCGGCCTTCAAGAAATCCTCCTGGCCCTTTACCGGGTGAAGACGGCCAAGCACCCCTACAAGCGGCGTGTTTTCAGTAAAGCAAAGACCGTGTGCTCGCATAAACTCCTCTCGACCCATGTGCTCAATGCGCCTTGACAAATAGTTACGGACACTGTCGATCCTATCTTTTGCTATTCCCCTCTTCACCAGCAGCTGTTTAAGCTCATCGGATATCACGATGTAGTGGTCGAACACCCGCAGAGAAATTGAGTTCAGACTGGTGTAGACGAGGTGTTTGTACAGATTCCCTTCGAAGTCACGCCTGTAATCACTGTGCACCGTCGTGACGCAGGGCACTTTGAGCCATGGTTTGGATAGCATTGTGAGGAAGTTCGCCCTTGCACCATGGGAGTGAACGATGTCGATTCCTTGCTCTCTGACATGGCGTACAATTGACCTGACCACAGAAAGGTCTTGACGGCCCTGCTGTCTCAGCACAATCACATCAAGGCCCATGGCTCTGGCTTCCTCGGAAAATGCACCTTCCATAAAGCACAGTACCTGTGCAGAGATTTCTTTTTGGATCTCAGATACCAGGGTCAGCACGTGCGTCTTGCCACCACCGGTATCCCCGCCGCTGATCATGTGAAGTACTCGATTCACCCCATGTCCGCGCACATCCCCCGCTCCGAAAGCCAAGTTAGAAAGCGCCACTCTGATTATCCCAAATGTGTTCTTACATTGACAAGAAGAAATTTGTGCATGATTGTATGCGTTGTGCTGACTGCGTAGGATATCAGTGTGAACATCCTTTATCTACTTTTCCCACCGATAGCTGCGTCTGGGCCGCCATACCACGGACAGTATAGTGCAAAGACTTCCCCTGTGATAATCCAAGCAGTATACGTCCGCAAAAGAACATCAGGTTAGGCATGTGGAATTAGCAGCCGGGTGCACTGAATATAATGAACAGAATTGGTTTTCCATATGGCAACAGCTGTAAGGGGGCAATGCCGGTGCCGGACACACACACCACACCTGCAAGCCTCAGGCTACTATCATGCTGGATAGTACTTTGCCTGTTTTTTGGTGGCTTCCTGTCCGCAGCAGTAAAGAACAGCGTAAATCTGCGCGGACCCGCCGGAAGCGCGCAGGCACTCCAGTACTCCACCGCGGGTTCATATCTGCCACGCGGAAGAGTTGAACAGTTTTTGGACTCAGGAACGTTCCTTAGCCCTGGGGTCGGAGGACCGGCGGACAAGGAGACGCTCAAGACGGACCAATGCGCCGAGCACGTGGCTGGGCAGGGCGCGGTTTTGGCTGTCGCTCAGTCCTACGGGATGGTGCCTCAAGAGATGGAGGGACTGACAGACCTTGATTATGCCGAACGTACGCTAAAAGCTGCGGACATACCATTGACGCACCGCGTCGTCAGGGGCGATACCTTAACTTCAATCGCGGAAAGGTACGGGGTGTCAGTAAGAAGTCTCATAGAAGCCAACAGAATCCCGCGGCCCGATCATCTGGAAGAGGGAAAGACGCTCATCATCCCGCCTGCGAACCCAGCTGTAAGCCGGAATGCCACAGCATCACCACGTCTGATCTGGCCGCTGTCAGGACCTATCACGTCTCCTTTTGGGATTCGGTGGGGAAAACTGCACGAGGGCATAGACATCGGTGGCGTACTCGGGCAGAATGTGGTCTGTCCCGGCGATGGGGTGGTCGTGTTCTCAGGCTGGAAAGCGGGCTATGGTATCACCGTTGTGATCGAGCACGAAGGCAATATCCGGACTGTGTACGCACACCTTTCAAGAACCCTGGTAAGCCAGGGAAAACGGGTGGTGCAAGGTGAAGTTATAGGGAAAGTGGGAACTACAGGGAATTCGACGGGACCTCATCTCCATTTTGAACTCCACGTAAACAACCAGCCCGTCAACCCTTTGAACTGGTTGCCGTAGGTTTGGCTGCGTGTCCAGTGGAAGAGTGGTTCCCTGCACATAAACAAGTACGACCGCCTTTTTGGCAGTCGTTTGGGGCTTATGATGGAGCCGATGATGGGATTCGAACCCATGACCTGCTGATTACGAATCAGCCGCTCCACCACTGAGCTACATCGGCTTGAACTAAAAAAGCGCCAAATGACGCTGGGTGTGTTCTGGGATGGAGCGAGAGACGGGATTCGAACCCGCGACCTTCGGCTTGGGAAGCCGACATTCTACCGCTGAACTACTCTCGCATCCGTGCCAATCGTGCGTTTTTATTATAGTACGAAACTTGCCGATAGTCAAAGCTGAGTTTCTTGTAGGTCCGCACCAAGATGACTCTGCGTTCCAGATCTCGTATCGACCCGCAAGGCTTTAATATCCTGCAAAAATGGAAAAATGACAGTGCCCCAAGCAAGATTGACTCTAATTGATTTTAACATCACACAAATGGATACACCCGTTGTAAGCAGGAGACTATTTGAACGTGTGGAACTAGCATCAGTAAACAGTCAGGGAAGGTGCTGCAAATGGGGAGAAGTGAAAGCCTTGAGGCGGCAAGGGCTGCGATACAGATAGCGCTCAGCAGGACCCGTGAGGAAGAGAGTGCGATCAAGGCGGAACTGGATGCAGCAGGCATCCGAGCAGCCGCGGCAGACATTGGCGGAGATTTTATGAATTCAATTAAGGTAGCGGTTGAGCGTTCCCTCGTTGCAGCCAAACGCGAAGGCGTCATCAAGCCAGTTCACACTCATGAGGGGGCGGTCGCGGGCGCTGCCAGGGAGGCTATGACACAGATTCTCCCCAAGGCATTTGGATTAAACGTCGGAGGGAAGCTCGGGATCGCCCGCAAGAATGAGCACGTGATTGTGGCGGTGTTCTTCGCCGTAGGCCTTGTGCACTTAAATGAGGTTGCTATTGGCCTAGGTCACAGGGCCATCCCTCTTGTTGATACTGAATGAACACAGAAGAGGACGTACTTCCGCCCTCTCCAGCCTGAAACACACGTTTTGGTCTTAGAGCCCCGATTTAAAAGACTAAAAGATCTCGTTCAATCTGATGGTCTGGGTGCGTTCTCGCCCAAGGCTTATCAAGTCAACCGGACACCTGCACAGCTCTCCAATGCGCTGAACGTAGTCCCTGGCGGGTTTGGGCAGATCTTCAAATCTGGTACACCCTGAGATATCGTCTTCCCAGCCAGGAAGAACTTCATATACAGGCTCACACTGCTGTAGAACCTTGAGACTAGCAGGGAAGTTTTCAAGCACCTTCCCGTTGTAGCGGTACTCCCTGCAAATTTTCACCTCTTTCAGGCCTCCGAGCGTATCAAGCCTTGTGACAGCCAGACCTGTCAGACCACTGACCCGGACTGCATGGCGTATGATAGCCGTATCAAGCCATCCGCACCTTCTTGGCCTTCCTGTAGTGGTCCCATACTCATGTCCTTTCTCCCTGATCCAATCGCCTACTTCATCAAACAGCTCTGTGGGGAAGGGGCCGTCTCCCACTCGGGATGTGTATGCCTTTGCCACTCCGATCACCTTGTCTATTTTGGTCGGACCGACGCCCGCGCCGATGCACGCACCACCAGCCACAGGATGAGAAGAGGTAACAAACGGATATGTCCCGTGGTCGATATCAAGCAGGGTGCCCTGAGCGCCCTCAAACAGCACGTTCTCACCGCGATCCAGCGCCTCATTGATTACTACTGATGTATCCGTTACATATCTTGCGATCCTGGAGGCATACTCCTTGAATTGCTCCAAGAGTTCTCCGGCATCGGGGCATTCGATCCCGTACACCCTGCGCAGCATAGCCGACTTATTCGTAACCGCTCGCTTGAGCAACTGGGTAAACTCGTCCCAGTCCAGAAGGTGATGCACCCGTATCCCCGCTCTGGCAGATTTGTCCATATATGCTGGGCCTATGCCTCTTCTCGTGGTGCCGATCTTTCCCTCGCCACGAGACTCCTCTTCGGCCGCATCGAGCATCTTGTGATATGGAAACAGCAACTGGGCCCTGTCGCTGATGAGCAGGTTATCGCAGCTCTTCCCTCTGGACTTCAGGTAATCAATTTCCTTAATCAGCACTTCAGGATCCAGCACCACACCGTTGCCGATCACACATACCTTATCTTCATAAAGGATCCCCGATGGAATCAGATGCAGTTTATACTCCTGCCCTTCTACCACAACAGTGTGACCTGCATTGCTTCCTCCCTGGTACCTTACAATCATATTGGCCTGCATTGCAAGGTAGTCAGTAATCTTACCCTTACCCTCGTCGCCCCATTGTGCTCCTACCACAACTACTCCTGACAACTCAAACGGCCTCCTTTTGTAGGACCCGCTTCAAGATTTGTCTTGCCACATGCACTCCTGATGCCGAAGCCTGCGCGAGTCCTCTTGTTATCCCTGCTCCGTCCCCTGCTACGAACAGATTCCGAATTCGCGTCTCAAGTTCTGAATTTACTTCAAGCCGTGAAGAGTAAAACTTGACCTCAACCCCGTAAAGAAGTGTAGACCTGTTGTAGACGCCCGGAGCAATTTTGTCGAGTGCTTGCAGCATCTCCAATATGTTAATGAGATGGCGGTACGGCAGCACCAAACTCAGGTCGCCGGGAGTCGCCTCAGGCATGGTAGGTCTTACCATGCCCTTTTGGATCCGCTTTTCGGTAGACCTGCGCCCGGAAAGTAAATCCCCAAGGCGCTGAACCAGTACCCCTCCACCCAGCATGTTGGCTAAACTCGCAATATATTTGCCGTACGCAATCGGCTCCTTGAACGGTTCTGTGAATGTCTTTGATACTAGTATGGCAAAGTTCGTGTTCTCTGTCTTCTTGCCTTCGAAGCTGTGCCCGTTGACCGTGATCAGACCTGCGTTGTTCTCCATCACTACCTCACCGTGAGGGCACATGCAGAAGGTGCGTATTGGGTCATCGAACGCTTTGGAATAGTAGATCAATTTCGATTCATATATAGGCTCAGTGAGGTGTTCCATGACTACAGCAGGTAGCTCAACCCTGACACCGATGTCAACCGGGTTATTGGCCAACTTTAGGTTGAGTCGCCTGGCCTGGCCGGTAAACCACTCAGCGCCTTCACGTCCCGGCGCAGCCACTATATACCTGGCCCTGATTTCTTCACCCCGTGCAGTAACCACCGAGAACGCCTTATCGTCTCTTGCCACTATATTGGCCACAGGAGTTCTGGTGCGTACCTCCACCTTACCCTCAAGGTAGTCGCGCATGTTTTTCAATATCCTCGCGCAGTTTTCCGTACCCAGATGCCTGATTTGTGCGGGCACCAGATCAAGTCCTGCAGTCGCAGCCTTTTTCTTAAGCTCCCTTATCACTGATTCATCCGTTCCATAAACTACATTAGTAGCCCCAAACCTTACATACGCCCGGTCGACGTAAAATATCAAGTCATCCACCAGGTGCCTGGGTACATACTGGTGGAGAAAGCCACCGAATTCGGAAGTGAGCGTGACTTTGCCGTCACTGAAGGCTCCAGCCCCACCCCACCCGCTCACCACAAAACACGGAGAGCAGTGCAGGCAACCTGTGGCCCTCTCAACGCGCGGACATACCCGCTTTTCTACCTCTTCACCCTTCTCAAGCATTACGACTTTCAGATCCGGGCGGTTGTCAACGAGTTCCAGGGCCGTAAAGATCCCTGCAGGACCCGCACCTATTATAACCACGTCGTACACTGCTCCCTACCCTCCTTCCACCCTGCGGCGTTCGAGGGTGGCAAACCTTCCGCTCTCCTTCAGGAACGCCAGTTCAACGGTTCCTGTGGGGCCATTCCGCTGTTTGGCGATGATAATCTCAGCGATGTTCCGCTTTTCTGACTCCCGGTTATAGTATTCGTCTCTGTAGATGAACGCAACCACATCAGCGTCCTGTTCTATGGCACCCGACTCTCTCAGGTCAGAAAGCAACGGGCGTTTGTCCACCCTCGACTCCACTGCGCGCGACAGCTGCGAAGCGGCGATGATTGGGACCTTGAGTTCCCGCGCCAGTGCCTTTAAGGACCTTGAGATCTCGGAGATCTCCTGCTGGCGGCTTTCCACCCGCCCTTTCATTTGCATAAGCTGGAGATAGTCGATCACCACCAGACCCAGGTCATGCTCAGCTTTGATCCTCCTTGATTTCGCCCTCATCTCCATCACTGAAAGGTTCGGCGTGTCATCAATGAAAATGGGGGCTTCGCTCAGCTGGCCAAATGCGCGGGAGAGACGTCCCCAGTCTCCTTCCTGCAGGTAGCCGGTGCGCAGCCTCTGGCTATCCACACCCGCTTCCATGCAGAGAAGCCTTTGCGCCATCTGCTCTTTGGACATCTCAAGTGAAAAGATCACCACAGGCACACCCCGGAGTACAGCGGCATTCCTTGCGATGTTAAGACACAACATGGTCTTACCCATCGAAGGCCTGGCCGCGATCACGATCAGGTCCGACTTCTGCAGGCCTGAGGTGAGCATATCTATTTCCTTAAATCCTGTGGGAATGCCCGTGATTCCTTCCTTGTTTGTATATATCGACTCTATGTGCTCAAAAGCTTCAACCAGCACGTCCTTTATGGAGTGATAACCCTGGCTGCTTCGCCGCCTGGAAATGCGGAAGACCATCTGTTCGGCTTGATCAAGTAGCTCTTCGGGTTCTTGCTGGGCTTCATAACCCATCCGGACTATCTCGGTTCCTGCAGAGATGAGCCTTCTTAGCACTGCCTTTTCCTCTACAATGCGTGCATAGTACTCGACGTTGGCTGCCGTCGGAACCATATTTGCCAGTGCCGCAAGCGCAGGGATATCGCCCACCGCTTCAATCTTGCCGAGCTGCCTTAGCCTTTCGGAGACGGTGATGAGGTCAACTGCTTCGCCTCGCTCAAATACATCTACGATCGCATCGAAGATGATCCGGTGCGCCTCCCTGTAAAAGTCGTCTGCGCTCAGGATCTCGCAGGCCTTCAAAATGGCTTCTTTTTCGATAAGCATCGACCCCAGGACAGACTGTTCCGCCTCAAGATTCTGGGGAGGCAGGCGTTCCGTCGTGTTCACGAATCAATCACCCCCGGCTGCCAGCAGGTGAGAAAGCGCCTCCTCGGCCGTGGCAACAAACACCAGCTCGACTCCCTGAGACTCCCCCGGGACGTCCTTGGCGTTCTCTTGCGGAAGGATGACTTTCGACATACCAGCCTGTCGCGCACCATATATCTTCTCAAACAGCCCGCCCACGGGCTTCACTTTCCCCTGAATGGAAACCTCCCCCGTGACCGCAACGTCTTGCCTGACAGCTTTACCTTCAACAGCACTAACTATCGCGGTCAAGATGGCAAGTCCGGCTGACGGTCCGTCAACTTCTCCACCGCCGACGACGTTAATATGGACGTCATAGGAGCTCAGGTCTTTGCCTGTAATCTTCCTGAACACGGACGCCGCGTTAAAGACCGAGTCTTTGGCCATTGGACCTGCAGCCTCGTTGAAGCGAATTGTCCCCTTCCCCTGTTCCCTGGCTGGGAATGCTACCGCCTCGATCTCCAGCACCGAACCGAGATACCCGTAAACACCAAGCCCGAAGGTCTTGCCCACCTCCGCTACGGGCTTTGCCTTCACATGGATTGCAGGGGAGTAACGACCGTTGCTTAACGCCTCCTCTAAATCGGCCATTCGTATGGTGATCGCGTTATTCTGCCGTTTGAGGGAGCCCTCCCTGTACAGCGCAATGCTGAACGCATCCGCCAGAATACCGATGGCCTTCCTTCCCTCGATGGTATACTCCGCGATCCTTGCAGCAACGCCAGGTTCAAGATGTACCCGAAGCCTGGCAGCGGCCTGAGTAATAATAGTCTCGATATGCGCAGGTGAAAGTGGCTCGAAGAAGACTTCGGCACATCTTGACCGGAGCGCAGGACTCACTTCAGCGGGGGACCTGGTGGTCGCACCGATCAATACAAAGTCCGCCGGCGCACCTTCCTCAAAGATCTTCTTGATGTACTTGGGTACGCTCGGGTCCGCAGGGTCGTAGTATGACGAATCATAATACACCTTCTTGTCTTCGAGCACCTTCAGCAGCTTGTTCTGGAGCAAAGGTTCGATCTCAGCGATCTCGTCGATGAACAGTACTCCGCCGTGAGCATCCGTCACCAGACCGAGTTTGGGCTCAGGCACGCTGCTTTCCGCAAGGTCTCTTTTCGCTCCCTGGTAAATCGGATCATGGACTGAACCCAGTAATGGGTTGGTGACTTCGCGCGGATCCCACCTCAGGGTGGTGCCGTCCACCTCTATGAACGGCGCGTCTTTGCTGAAAGGAGTGAACGGCATCTTCTTCGCTTCTTTCAGCGCGAGCCGCGCAACTGTGGTCTTGCCGACTCCCGGCGGTCCGTACAGGATTACGTGCTGTGGGTAGGGAGTGGCTAACTTCATGAGCAAGGACCGCACAGCCCTGTCCTGCCCGACCACATGCGACAGCTCCGACGGCCGCAGAAGCTCCACGACGGACCTGGTGACTTTCTTGCGGCCCAGCTTTTCAAGGAAAGCCAGTTTCTTCAGAGTCTGCGCGTTCTCTGGGCCTGCATCCTCTTTTGTAATCTGCATCCGGATCTCACGGATATATTCTTCGTGGCGCTCTTGCATCTTTTCGGCAACTTTCTTCTCGATGCTCTCTTCTACCGATTTGCGGGCGATCAAGTTGGCGATCTCGTCCTGCAGCGCATCGAGGATCCGGTCGATGTCCCGTTTGGCAGGAAGCTGGTCGATGGTAGGGTCTTCATATACCAGCTTCTGCAGCGCCAGAACCTGTTCCTGTATATTGCTCGAACGCAAACCGCTCAGTGCGTCAAGCTTTCCTGCCTTCAGTACCAACCGGTCGGGTCCATGCAAGTTTGATAACAGGGCAAACAAGGCGGCGACTTGCCGCCGTTGTAGCTCCTCTTGAGATAACTTCTCCCGGACCGCGGGAGGAGCTGTCTTTATCACATGTTCCAGCAAGTTTTTCACCGGGTGTCTCCTCTCTCAGCCTGTATGTCTACATTCATCTTTGCAGTTACCTCAGGATGCAACCTGATAGTTACTTTATAAGTGCCAAGCGACTTTATGGGTTCTTCAAGCTCCACCTTCCGCTTATCCACGGAAACCCCAAGGTCTGCCGCTATCTTCTCTGCAATATCCTTAGCCGTAACCGACCCGAACAATTTCGTGCCCTTGCCCGCGGGTGCGCTTATGGTTAAGGTCTTACCATCGAGAATCCGGGCGGCCTTTTGAGCCTGGGTCAGCATGCGGTGCGCCCTGCCTGCTTCGGCATCCTTTTTAATTTTGAGATTCTTCATGTTTCCCTCAGTCGCCTCCGCAGCCAGTCCTCTGGGAAAAAGAAAGTTCCTGGCATACCCCTCGGCAACGTCGGCTACTTCTCCGGCCTTGCCAAGATTCCGTACGTCCTGCAGGAGAATGACCTTCACCGTCTCACCCCTCCCAACTTTCTGTAGTCAAACAAGAGATCGAGCATCCCAAGTATCACTGCGGCTGTCTGTAACAAAGGCACGAACAGCACGTATACCGACACTCCGACCTTTGCCGCTTTCGGCCATTTGTACCTGGTCATAAAATGGTATCCGGTGGCAACACCCTGGACTGTCAAACCCAAGGTCCCCAGCAAATATACATTGACAAATATCGTATTCACCCAGGCGATCCCGTGCTGTTCCTGCAGCATTAGCCCTATGATGCCTGCAGCATACAAGCCCAGAAGGGCCTTGGGGAGCGTCCATTCTGCGAATGCCGGAAGCGGATTCACGTTGTGTCCTAGCCGGTTCAGTACCATCCTCAATACACTGAAGTTTAACAGCGAGTTCAACAGCGCTCCTGCAACAAAGGCAGCCGGAAACACCAGGCGAAATGCAGAGAAGCTGGCCTCCAGCGTCTCCCTGGTCTGTCTCACTATCTCTTCGTCAACGCCCCAGCGTTCGTACATCTCGGAAACGGCCCTCACCGCTTCCAGCATCTCCTCCTGTATTTGAAACGGGCTCACTCCAAGAAACAAGAAACTAAGGCTGACAGACAGAACGGTGGTTACAAGCAGAGCCACGGTACCTAGAAGCAGCGTCTTGGTGGGGGAGAAGCGGTTCCTGATGCCAAACCCAAATGCAACGCCAACCAGCCCGAGCGTTGCCGTTAGGCTCACTGCCTGAAGCGGACCGATAAATGCAGACAGCACTGCACCGGTAACAAATACACTAAGCAACGCAGGCCGGGTGCCGTGCCTGAGTTCCATAAGAGCTATGGGAACTGGTAGAAGAAAGAACAGGAGCATCCCTGCCACGGGCAGATATGTGGCAGCGAGCGCAAGGACAACAGCGATGCCTGCAAGCAGCGCCCCTTCAACCAGGGGCTTTGTTCCGATGTATCTGGTCAAATTCAGTCTCCCTTTCGCGCTGCAATATAGGTACGAAGAGCGGTCAGGTCGCCATACCACTTTTCCAGCGAATGACCTGCTTCAAGGTTCGAACCCAGGGTCTTCTCGACCCCCTGATCCAGCCTGGCAAACCCGATTCCTAGCCTCCGCGAGAGCAGGTATACAATGACCAGAATATTAGCTAGAGACTGACAGACCAGGTCTTCGCCACCCCGATGCATGGCGCGAAACAGACTGCCCACGCTGGATGCGAGTTCAGCTTTTAGCCAATCAATTGCCCGAATGTTCTTGGCCACGTCCATATCCTTACTATGGGATTGCACGACACTGACCTCCCATCCGCGGCTCACGCGCTAGTATTTCAACGAAACATCAATAAATCCTGCACACAAGCGGGGTCTCGCACCGTGGCGAGACCCCGCTTTCAAGACCGAATGCTATTCCATGGTGAACGGCAGCAGAGCCATTATCCTCGCCCTCTTGATCGCTACGGTCAGCTGCCTCTGGTGCCGGGCGCAATTGCCGGATATTCGCCTGGGGAGGATCTTACCTCGTTCAGTGATATACCTTCTGAGCTTACCGAAGTCCTTGTAATCTATGGTCTCGACCTTATCTACGCAAAAGTTACAGACCTTCTTCTTAGGCTTGCGGCCGCGGTCCCTTTTGGCCATCTTGTATCCTCCTATCTAAATCTAAAAGGGGACTTCCTCCACATCTTCATCTGGTGCAGGGCTTGGAGATTTGGAACCTCTTTCAAGAAACTTGACGCTGTCGGCCACTATCTCCCAAACGCGCCTTTTTTGACCATCCTGGGTCTCATATGACCTCACCTGGATGGACCCCGTCACAGCAACAAGCTGTCCTTTTGAGAGGTAGTTAGCGCACACTTCTGCGAGCTTGCGCCACACCACTATATCAAGGAAATCTGTATCCCTCTGGCCTTGCTGGTTCTTGAAAGCCCTGTCCACCGCCAGAGTAAAGCTG
>DYEP01000039.1 GCA_020725675.1 Symbiobacterium sp.
ACGCGGGCAAGTCCACCCTGTTCAACGCCATAACACGCGGCCACGCCCAGGTGGGGAAGTACGCGTTCACCACGGTCGAACCTAACCAGGGGTTCATCCCTATTCCGGACGCCAGGCTGACGGCCCTGGCGGAGACAGTCCGGCCCACCAAAGTCACTCCTGCAACCACCAGGTTCATTGACATCGCAGGGCTTGTGCGTGGAGCAAGCCGCGGGGAGGGCCTTGGAAACCGCTTCTTGTCCCATATCAGGGAATGCGACTCTCTTATGCATGTTGTGAGATGCTTCGAGGATCAGACAATCGCGCACGTGGATCAGACGATAGATCCTGTACGCGATGTGCAGATAGTGGAGACGGAGATGATGCTGGCAGACATTGAGACTCTGGAGCGACGCCTTGCAAAGCTCTCGCCCAGGCTCAAGGCTCGTGAAGAAGAGGCACTGTGTGATGCTTCGTATATCGAACAGATGCTGAAATATTTAAATGATGGTATTCCCACTGGTCGGCTTGACGAACCACTGGCCCAACGTGCAAGCGAGTGGGATCTGCTAACTTCAAAAAAGACTGTGTACGTCGCTAACATTTCCGAATCGGACCTTCTTTCGCCGCCCGGCGAAAAGCTTAGCCGTCTCTTTGAGTATGCGAAGGCAAACTCATTTGAGGTCATCGCTCTGAGCGCTCGCCTTGAGGCGGACCTGAGCGCCCTTGATCCTGACGACGCGCGCCTGTACAGGGAAGAACTGGGTTTGCCCGCCAGCAGGATTCCCGACCTGGTATTGACCGCATACAGGGTCCTTGGTCTTATCACTTTTTACACATTTAACGAAAAAGAACTCAGGGCAAATTGCATTACTCAGGGCACCACTGCTCCAGAGGCCGCCGGGAAGATACACTCCGATATGGAAAGAGGGTTTATAAGAGCGGAAGTGGTAAACTGGGTTGACCTTGTGCGCCTTGGCTCAATGAAGAAGTGTAAGGACAGCGGGGCGCTGAGGCTGGAAGGACGCGATTATGTTGTCCGGGATGGGGATGTGATTTATTTCAGATTCGCTGTCTGAGACCTTTTTCGGTTGTTCGACACGGCCCGCAGAACCAAAGTGCGCACACGTTACCCAAAGCACAGGACTACCAGGGAAGTGAGTGAATGGAGTACCACTACGCCCTCCATGATATCAAAGAAGATGTGCAGCAGGTAAGTGATGCCATTGCTGCGGTCATTAATGTAGACATCATTATATATGACGAGAGGTTTAACACCATTGCTGCGACTGGGGGCGTGGCCCGCTCGGAATTTTGGAAGGAAGCCGGTACCAATGTTTGCAGGGCAGCAGTCCTCAGCGGGAGGCCGTTGATCGTAGCCGACTCGGGGAGCAATCCTGTCTGTAATGGCTGTAAGTTCAGCCCAAGTTGCCCCCAAAAGGGGGAAATAGCGTTTCCGCTCGTGCTTGAAGGGCAAAGCATCGGAGTTATTAGTCTCACGGCGTTTAGTGAGGATCAACAGCGAATACTCATGGAGAGAAGCCACCATCTGCTCAATTTCTTGGAAAAGATGGAAGGGCTGCTGGTAAGCAGACTCCTCGCAAACGGACTTTTCAAAAGGACGAACTACCTGGCCGAACAGCTGGCGACGCTCATGAATGCCGTGCACGATGGAATTATTGCCGTAAACGAGTCCTGTACCATAATCGAATTCAACGCAGCTGCTGAGCGTATACTGGGTCTTTCGAGAGAGTCTGCTTTAGGCCAGCCTCTTGAGAAGGTGCTCCCGCACTCGCCGCTACTTGAAGCAATGAGGACGGGCCAACCTTTTCCCGAGGAAGAAATCAGGCAAAAGGTAAAGGGCAGGGGATTTGTCCCCGTAGTATGCTCAGCCAAGCCCCTGCGCCAGCTTGGCAGGATCGTTGGGGCCATCGCCACCCTCCGGGACATTTCGGAAGCGCGTATGTACGTCCAGAAAGTCACAGGAGATCTTCGTAACTATACCTTTGACGATATTATTGGCCGAAGCCTCCTTATTAAACAGGCAAAAGAAAGGGCACTGGCTGTTGCGAAAAGTGACTCGTCCATCCTTATCACCGGTGAGACCGGTACAGGGAAGGAGATCTTCGCCCGGGCGATCCATGCGGCGAGCGACCGTGCGAAGGGTCCGTTCATAGGCATCAACTGCGCTGCCATA
>DYEP01000040.1 GCA_020725675.1 Symbiobacterium sp.
ACATACTCTGGCAGGCACAGCATCGCGAATGAATGCTTCATGGAACGCCTCCGGCGACATGAACCCTATCGCTCCGTGCCTGCGGCGGTGGTTATAGTACCGTATGTATTCAGCTACGATAGCATACGCTTCCCCAAAGCTGCCAAACTCGTGTCTTGTGTAACACTCGTCTTCCAGAATCGAATGAAACGCTTCTATGTGCGCGATCATGTTCGGCGTCTTGACCGGTATCCTCTCATGCGTTATGCCGAGTGCCCTGCACACCTCTTCGAATTGCCTGGCGATGAATTGAGGTCCGTTGTCTGTCCTCAACTTCGGCAGGACCAAACCGTCACGTAGCCCACGCTTGCGAAGACCATTCTTGAGCACCCTTGCCGCGTCGGACGCTGTGCAGCTCGTCCCCAGGTGATAGTCGATTACACACCTGTCAAACACGTCGAGAAGCGATAACTGAAAAAAGAAGCTGTCCGTTCCCGCAATGTAGCCATACTTTACGTCCATCTCCCAAAGCTGGTTAGGGCCGGATACCGTGTCCCTCCTCGCTACGCGTTTGGGGTGGTTTCGCTTCACTATCCGTTGCGGCCTTAAGATGCGAAGTTCCTTACAGAGCCTGTAAACCTTCTTGTGGTTGATCCTAAGCCCGTAATCTTCCCTCAGGCAGACGGCAAGCTTACGATACCCATATGGAAAACCGTTCCCCATGGCAAGCCCGCATAGCCACTCCTTGATCTGGTCGTCACACACCTTACGACCGGTATCTGTGAGCGAATACCCCCGAACCGGCCTGCCCACCGGCCTCTTCCCTGTAACCTCAACTTGGGCACCGCTCTCTATTCTCTCCCTGCGGGATACGTTCTCGTAGTATGTAGATACTGCCAAGCCGACAAAGCCCGAAACCAAACTTGCCCTGTATCCCGCGCCGATCCACTTGTCTGCTATCGCGACTTTGTGGGCTACCGAGGGTTTGAAAGAGCTCTCAGCTCCCTCAGGATTGCTAGCTCGAGTTCCTTGTCCGCCACAAGCCTCTTGAGTCTGTCGTTTTCTGTACTGACGGCCCTAAGGCGCCTTTCAAGCTCCTTGAGCTTCGCATCCTTGTCCTTCGGAAGGGGGCTTGCCGACCCTCTCGCCTTGGCTGCCCTGACCCAGTTGGCAGCTGTCTTCGCCGAGATCTCGTGACGCCGAGCCACCACAGCTTTATTCCGACCTGCTGACACTCCCGCACGATCTGCTCCTTGAACTCCTCCGAATACCTGTTCCGCTGCAACCCTATCACCCCCTACTCCAGTATAGACCCCATTGAACCTCTTCCTCCACCCAGATTAGCCTGGAGGGCGTTGTTTCCACCAATCAGCGGATGTTTCCTACAGCTTAAGCATACAAAGGGGCTAGATAGGGCGTATCAGCAAGGGGTGGCGTTCTCGCTTACGGACCTCGCACACCTTGTGGGGCTTTCGGGGGATGCCGTGCAGAACATGATAATGGCGGAGATGTCTCTTTCGGGGATAAGCACCCAGGAGATCGCGCGCAGGATTTACTACTCACCTGAGGCGGTGGACCAGTATCCGAAGACCTTCGATCGGCTGCTGGTGCTGCGACACTTCGGACTTCCGAAGAAACTCATGGTCCAGGTCACAGGCTACAGCCTGAGCCTGATCGAAGAGAGCACCTCCCCATTGCGGACAAACACTTCCCGACCGCCGAAGCGCTGACCCAGTACCTCACCAGTCGGGAAGTGGATCTGGAAGAAGCAGGGTAAATCAGCTAACGGTTATCTCGGTTGACGAACCGGTCAAGGCGTGTATTCGGAATCTGAAGAGATGCGTGAGTTGCGTTCCTGCCCCGATGACTAAGCAGGCAATGGTGAGAGCTTCGGTCCCCTCTCTCGCGAAACATTATGGCAAACACGCCGTGCCCTGTCCCGAGCATCTTGTACGCTTGCCTGGTCCCTTCGGGGGCGGGGCTTTTTTCGTACTTCGTTGCAAAAAGACTGTTGACTGCATCATGATCAATTGAAACGATAGGAGGTGGCGAGATGAAAGGAACGATTGTGCAGCTAACTGGGGAACAATTTGAGCGGATTCGCCGTATTACGTTTGGGGACAAAGAAGGGAGATGAGTGCGAGCGTGGAACGCGCAGAGGCTGACGCCAGGGTTGATGATGTCATCATCGATGTCCAGGAGCTTCGCAAAACTTATCCTGGCGGTATCGAGGCGGTGAAAGGCATTTCGTTCCAGGTGATGAAGGGCGAGGTCTTCGGTTTCCTCGGGCCTAACGGCGCAGGGAAGTCCACCACCATCATGATGTTGACGACGCTGCTCCGTCCCACAGCCGGCACTGCCGTGATAAATGGGTTCGATATCGCGAAAGCCCCGTATGAGGTGCGGATGCAGCTGGGATACGTATCGCAGGATCTTGCGGTCGATGACAACCTTACCGGGAGGGAGAACCTCCGTCTTCAGGCAGGGTTCTATCACATTCCGAAGGACCAAGTAAACCCGCGCATAAACGAAGTCCTGGAGTTAGTGGGTCTTGCGGACCGCGCTGACGACCTCGTGGAGTCGTATTCGGGTGGCATGCGCAAGCGTCTTGACATCGCGTGCGGCCTGATACACAGGCCTCGCGTCCTGTTCCTCGATGAACCGACGCTCGGACTGGACATCCAGACCCGGCGCGAGATCTGGCGCCACATCGAGCGCCTCCGCCGAAAGAACAGGATGACCATGTTCCTCACCACGCACTACATGGAAGAAGCTGACACGTTGTGCGACCGAATTGCCATCATCGACCGTGGGGTGATCAAGGCCATAGGTTCGCCTGGCGCTCTCAAAGCTCAGCTTGGAGGGGACGTGATCTACATCCGCTTCGATGAAGCCCATGCGGATAGGATCGCCGAAACCGTTGAAGCCCTGAGGGCGCTACCCGAGGTGAAGGAGATCAGGGCGCACCGCGATGATATGCGCGACATCGGCGGCAAGGCGCAGGACGGCAGTGGCGGTCGCGTCCTTGCCTGCGAGGGCCGCGGCGGTGGGTTGGCTGGCGGGGACACCGGGAGCGGAAGTGGTGCCCGTGACAGGGACATGCCCGGTGCTGGCTTGCCTGACACTGGCGCCCCAGTGGGGAGCTTGCGCGGCGGCGAGATGCAGGGCGGCAGCGCAGACTATCTGGAATACACCATAGTTGCCAGGGACGGCAACTTGCTCTTGCCGCGCATATTCGAGACCGTTCAGGCAAAAGGGACGAGGATCGCTTCAGTCTCGCTGAAGAAACCCACTCTTGATGACGTGTATCTCGCGTACACGGGCCGTGCGCTGCGAGACGAGCACGGGAGCAGGGAGGATGCGCGGAGGTTCATGATGGCGATGAGGAGGGTGCGTAGATGAGTTGCCACGGCGAGATTCACGGTGTCAAAATCCGGACGAGTGCCAAAGCCGGCAACAAGAGGTGCGATGGCGCTGGGGCTGCCCGTGCGAGCGGGTTGCGATCCCAGCACCCGAGTCCGCTGATGCTGCGGCTATCCGACGTTTACTGGGTTTGCTGGCGGGAGATCAAGCGCTTCGTAGGCCAGAAGGTTCGCATCCTCATGACGGTCGTCCAGCCGCTCATCTGGCTGTTGTTCGTCGGGAATACCATGTCCGGGCTGACGAGCAATCCGTTCGCCGCGCGTATCCTCGGCGTCAACAACTACCTTGCTTTCATGACCCCGGGGATAATGATCATGACCGCCCTGTTCGGAGGCATCTTTGGAGGCATGAGCATAGTTTGGGACCGACGGCTGGGCCTTCTCAACAAGATGCTTGCCGCTCCCATTTCGCGTGCGGCGATCCCGCTTGGCAAGATGCTGGCCGCTGGGCTGCAAAGCATGTTGCAGGTCACGATCATCACAGCGATAGCCATGATCCTCGGAGTAAGGTTTGCGTGTGGCGTACCCGGGTTCTTTCTGATACTGGTGATAGTCTTCCTCTTCAGTTGCGGGCTGTCAGGAATCTCGCTCTCGTTTGCCGCTGTCATCAAGTCGCACGAGACTCTGATGGCCACGGTCAATTTCCTGACCATGCCGATGATGTTTACGAGCAATGCGATGTTTCCGACTGAAGCCATGCCGGCATGGCTCCGCACGGTCGCTCGCTGGAACCCTCTGTCATACGCAGTGGGCCCGATTCGCACTCTGACCACGCGCGGCCTGGTGTGGGTCCAAGTCGCCCCCGGCCTCGTGGCGATGTTCGTCTTCGCGCTGGTGATGTCGGCGATCGCAGCAAGGCAGTTCGAGCGGTCCACCGGTTGACAGCCGGCTTCGGCCTTTGGCTGGCAGTGTCTGGCTAGCGATACGAGGTCTCTGAAGAAGAAGTTGGCCAGGGTGCTCAGATGCAGGGTGGGGGACATCTTTGGCATCGATTAACCCCAGCTAGACGGCCGTCGTCCATCCATTGTCTAATTTGTATTTCCGAGGGGTTCAACAGCGACAGAGGCGACAGTGAGCAGGACCACACAAAAGTCCTGCTCACTGCCTAAATGCGTGTTTGACCAATTTTGCTCAAAAAGTTGGTGCCGAAGCCGGGATTTGAACCCGGACGGCCGTAATGGCCACTAGACCCTGAAT
>DYEP01000041.1 GCA_020725675.1 Symbiobacterium sp.
CCTGCTAGTAATTTTGCACTTGACGGCTTGTTCAATCACAAACACCCTGCGGGACTCTTTGGCACTCAAAAAGATTTCTCCCTTCATACTGACATTTTCTCAGTCCGCTTACAGGGTGACAATATCACAGTCCGGCAACACCAAACAAATTGGATATTGACAGAGGGCACGCTGTCTGGTAAACTAAACATTTTTGACACATGGACCTTAATGTGGTAAAATAACTTGAGTGAGCTTATTGCTGGAAGGAAGTGATAGAGGTGGCACACGTCAAAGACAATGTGCTACTGCAGATTAAGCAAGATCTGGAGTCTCACGTTGGACAAAGGATTAAGATAAAAGCTAACAAGGGGCGAAGAAAGGTAGTAGAACGAAAAGGCATCCTGGAGAGGGTCTATCCAAGCATTTTCACCATCCGTCTTGAAGAGGATAGGAGAGTATCATACAGTTACAGTGACATCCTCACTCAATCCGTTGAGTTGATTATTTGTTCTGACGAGTCTTTGGACGTGGTCAACTAGTACGGATGGTGTAGAAGCCCCAAAAGCTTCAGATTTGTCTTGTTCAACCCTGCAGTAACGTTGCAGGGTTTATATTTTCCACCCTGGTTGATCGGTGACCTTTCCCACTAGCCCGGCTTTGCCTGACGCACAACCTCGGACGTTTGCATAAGATGTTTCAGCAACACGTAGGAGGCGAAGCCGTCATGGAGAGGCTCACTAGCGTCTTTAATCACCATTGGAGGCGGTTGATAAAACAGCATAACGTGGTAGGGGTGGGCCTTGGATATAAAGAGACACAAGGGTGCCTCACTGATCGAATGTCTTTGGTCGTCCTCGTTAAACAGAAACTCCCTGAGGCCCAGCTTTCCAGATCGGAGTTGATACCACCCACTATTTTATCGGTTGAAACTGACATTATTGAGGTAGGAGAACTTGTTGCGCTGTCACGAAGCCAAAAACACCGTCCGGCTATGCCAGGGGTAAGCATAGGCCATTATCGGATTACTGCCGGGACTCTGGGTGCGATCGTCAAGGATGCCAAGACCGCGCAAGTATTGATACTCTCAAACAACCACGTTCTGGCAAACACAAGCAACGCTCTTGACGGGAGAGCAAGGCCTGGGGATCCGATCCTTCAGCCCGGCCCGCATGATGGAGGGGGGCGGGATGACATCATCGCCCGGCTGGAGCGGTTTGTCCCGATTATAACGTTGAGGATGGCTCCCACGTGTTCAGTTGCAAGATCTGTAGAGAATGCCACCAACGCTGTTTTGCGCAGGATACACTCAGCGTACAATGTCCGGTTCTACAGGAAGATGGAAAAAGAAAACCTGGTAGACGCAGCTGTGGCACGGCCCATAACAAATGACCTGGTGATACCGGAAATTATGGACATCGGCGTTGTTACAGAGACTGCTGTGGCTTCTCCTGGGATGGTGGTGAAGAAGTCTGGTAGAACCTCAGGCCTTACAACAGGCGTGGTGAGAGCCGTCAACGCCTCTGTTAAGATCTTGATGGGTGATCTTGGAGAAGCGATGTTTATAGAGCAAATCGTTACCACACCTATGGCGCAGCCAGGTGACAGTGGCTCGTTAGTCGTTGATAGCAACAATAGGGCAGTGGGCCTTCTGTCTGCCGGTTCACAGCAGGCTACGGTATGCAATAGCATTCAAAATGTATTTCGGCTTCTGGACATAAGACTTTGAGTGGACGCTAAATAAAACTTCGTGCCCCTATCACAAACTAAGAGATTGGAGGGGGCGTTTTCTTTTGGCTACCACTGTTCGGGGCACGTTGCTTATCATAGGCGGGGCTGAAGATAAGGAAGGACCCTGCACAATCTTAAAGAGATTCGTCGAACTTTCAGGAGGCCGGGATTCCCGTATATCCATAATGGCCATGGCATCAGAAAAGCCAAAAGAAGTGGGTGAGGTATATTCAAGAGTCTTTCACACACTGCGTGCGGGTAGAATTGATGTCATTCAAATAAACCGGCGGGAAGAAGCTGTGACGTCAAGGTATGAGAAAGTTCTCCTTGAAAGCACAGGCATTTTCTTCTCCGGAGGAGACCAGCTCAGGATCACCAGCATCATCGGAGGGACACGGCTGGACGAGATCGTCCACAGGAAATTCGAAGAAGGCGTGGTTGTAGCGGGTACCAGCGCGGGTGCGTCGGCCATGAGCGATTTTATGATTGTAGACGGAAGCGACGAAAACCCTCCCAAGAAATGTACCACAAAATTAGCACCGGGCATGGGATTCCTGGAAGAATGCGTTGTGGATCAGCACTTTGCTCAACGAGGGAGGATCGGACGCCTGCTTGCAGCAGTAGCACAAAACCCGTATATACTTGGCATTGGTATCGATGAGGATACGGCTATTGAATTGGGGAATGACCAGGTGTTGACAGTGATTGGCTCTCAATCCGTGACAATCATAGACGGTCGTTCCATTAGACACTCAAATACATCGGAACAGGAGCCCGACAAACCCCTTGCTCTCACAGATGTACTGCTTCACGTACTGCCCGTGGGTTACGGTTTTGATCTTAGGAGACGACGACCGGTAACCAATACGAAAAACGTTATGATGCATGAATAGACATTCAATGCAAAGGGGCAACATAGTACCAATAATGCCCTTGAAGAGAAAGGGGTTCCAATGCATGAAGCTACTGGACATCTATGCATTCGAGGGGAGGAATATCCATAGCCATAAACCGGTCATAGAGATGTACGTACTGCTGAATAACGCTTGTAGCAACACAAGAGACATCCCCGGCTTTAAGGAACGGTTAGTCCAGTATCTGCCAGGCATCAAAGAACACTACTGCTCATTGGGTAGGCCAGGTGGCTTTCTGGAGCGGGTCGAAGAAGGCACGATGCTCGGACACGTTGTGGAACACGTAGCGCTAGAACTGAACACGTTGGTAGATGCACCGGTATATTACGGGAAGACCCGAAGTACAAACACAGATGGCGTATACCAGGTAGTGTTCGAATATAAAACCAAGCAGACTGCACTGTTCTTAGGGAGAGTCGCTGTGGAACTAGTAGATGCCCTGGCCAGGGGAAGGGCGTTTCCACTTGACAAGAGGCTTGAGGAAGCCAGGGCGCTCCATTCTGCTACACAGCTTGGGCCAAGTACACGAGCGATCGTTGAGGCAGCGCAGGACAGAGACATACCTGTCATAAGACTCAATGAAGGTAGCCTATTTCAGCTGGGCTATGGGAAACATCAGCGAAGGATCCAGGCGACCATTACCGACAGCTGCTCCTGCATCAGCGTGGACATCGCAGGAGACAAACTCCTGGCAAAGAAACTGCTGGCTGATTCAGGCCTTCCGGTTCCCCTGGGTGGAGTTGCCCGCAGCGAGAAGGAAGCACTAAAGATCGCAGATGAGCTGGGCTGTGTAGCTATAAAGCCTGCATTCGGAAATCAAGGTAAGGGCGTAACACTGAACCTTAAAGAAAAGAAGGAGATCCGGGCAGCCTTCCGGCTGGCGCGATCGTACTCGGACCTGATCATTGTAGAGCAGTTTATACCCGGGAACCACTACCGTGTCCTGGTTGTTGGAGGACGCGTTGTAGCAGCTGCGCAGCGCTTTCCCGCAAGTGTAGTAGGAGACGGCCGCCATACAATCAAAGAGCTGATTGACATAGCCAATGCAGATCCCAGGAGGGGAGAAGACCACGAAAAACCACTTACGAAGATCCGGGTTGACCCTGTAGTACTTATGGTTCTCGCGCGGCTCAACTTGACATTGGAAAGTGTCCCGGCTTTAGGGGAGCAGATTTTCCTGCGGGATAACGCCAATCTTAGCACTGGGGGCTATGCTGTAGACGTCACAGACGAAATTCACCCGGACAACATGAGTCTTTGCGTGAGGGCCGCTCAGGTACTCGGCCTGGACGTCGCCGGCATTGACATTGTTACGAAGCACATTTCAATTCCGATGCGGTCAAGTGGTGGTGTGGTCATAGAGGTGAACGCGGCCCCTGGTATCCGAATGCATCTTTACCCATCACAGGGTAAGCCGCGCAATGTGGGAGCTGCCATAGTTTCGCACCTGTTTCCTGAAGGCTCAAAGAGCAGAATCCCCATCGTGTCAATTACCGGTACCAATGGCAAGACTACCACGGCCAGGCTGGTCGCTCATTTTTTAAACCTCTGGGGACTCAAAGTGGGTCTTACATGCACGGACGGGGTCTACATAGACAACGAACGGATTGTCACGGGCGACACGACAGGTGCATGGAGCGCAAGGCTGGTGCTCATGGACCCCACGGTGGAAGCTGCAGTGCTCGAGACAGCGCGGGGAGGCATTATCAAGACCGGACTTGCGTACGACCAGGCTGACGTAGGTGTGATAACAAACATTACAGGCGATCACCTGGGCCTTGACGGTATAGGAAGCATTGAGGAAATGGCATGGGTGAAGTCCCTGGTTGTGGAAGCCGTAAGGGACGATGGTCATGCTGTTCTCAACGCCGACGATCCAATGAGCACCAGCGTGGTTGACAGAGTCCGATGTCGGCTTATTCCCTTCTCTACCAAGGAAGACAACCTGCTTGTCAGAAAGCACATCCAGAGAGGGGGAAAGGCCGTCTACATTAAGAACGGCAGCATGGTAGTTTCGGAGAAAGACAAGGAATGGACTGTGCTGTCCCTCAGGGATATCCCATTCACCCTTCAGGGGAAAGCTATCCACAATGTGGAAAATGCATTGGCTGCGACCGCTGCTGCTGTTGGCCTTGGTGTACCTGCGTATGTGATGCGACGAGGCCTGTCGTCGTTTGCCTGCAACGATAGACTAAATCCCGGCCGGTTCAATCTTCACGCGGTATCCAACTTTCGTGTGCTGGTTGATTATGGCCACAACCCTGCTGCCCTCGATTCGGTATTGTCCACCGCTAGACAGATGACGCCTTCAAAGCTCATCGGTGTAGTCACTACTCCTGGTGATCGCAGGGACGAGGATATCAAGGCAGTAGGTGCAGTAGCCGCGAAGTATTGCGATATTATCATCCTGAAGGAAGACAAAGACTTGCGCGGCAGACAACCCGGGGAAATCGCGCGCCTCATGGCAGAAGGCGTAAAGACCGCTGAATTTCCGGCGGAGCGTGTGCACATTGTATTAACAGAACGAGAAGCGATGCTGAAAGGCTTACAGATAGCCAAAAAGGGAGACCTGGTAGTGGTGTTCTACGAAAAATACCAGGTCGTGATGGATGCAATCCGCGAGTTCACAGAGATGGTGAGCACAGGTTCGGAGTCTGCGTTGCGAGGGTCCGGTGGGTAACCTATGAAGGATGATGGCTTGCCCTCATTGAAATCATCTGCGGGGGGGTAAGCCATTGTGAAATGTGAAAGGCGTGCATACGCAAAGATTAACCTTGGACTCAGAGTCTACGGGAAGCAGTCTGATGGATATCACCGAATCTCCACCGTAATGCAGAGAATAGACCTATTTGACTCCATCACGGTGCAGGAGTCTTGTTCGTTTTCAATAACCATCGAAGGCGACACAATCGTCGGAGAGAACTTGATTACCCGGGCTGTTTCAGCGTTCTTTGAGCACTACCCCAGTGACAGAAACGTGAGGATCCATGTGGCCAAGAGGATTCCCGTCGCTGCCGGGCTGGGGGGAGGAAGCTCAGATGCTGCTGCCACCCTTCTTATACTGAGGGACATGTTCCAGCCTTCCGTTCCGATCGGCGATCTCTTTCCAATAGCCCTGGCTCTCGGCTCGGATGTTCCTTTTTTTCTGGGGCCTCCTGCATGCCTGGCTTCTGGGAGGGGAGAGATCCTGACTCCTGTCCCTCCCTTGCCCTCAGGCTGGGTCGTACTATCTACTCCCGACACCAGGGTAAGTACAGAGCAGGTATACCGCGAGTTCGATCTTCATGGCATGCCTTCGTCCTCTTTCCTTGATCCGAAGGAACTGGTGAGAGATGGTTATTTTCGTCTGGAGCTCTTAAAATATCTCGGCAACGATCTTGAACCGATCACTCAAGGAATTGAGCCCATGGTTGCAGAATTACACTCTGTTATGCGCAGGTATTCCGATGTGGTTATGATGTCCGGGAGCGGACCCACGGTATTTAGCATTCATCAGGAACGCCAACAGGCAGAACGGTGCGCGGAGCATACGAGGGGGTTGTGCAGTCGTACGTGGGTCGTTTCCCCGATTACTGAGTTGGAGGAGTAGAAGATGCTGTTGGATGTGGTGGTACTTGCTGGACGGCAGAACACGGGTAGGCTTGCTTCAGTGGATACGGCTAGGTGGGAGGCGTTGATCGACATTGCAGGACGACCCATGCTCAGATGGGTGCTCGAAGCGCTGCGGGCCAGCAAATATACTAAGGATATTGTAGTGGTGGGTCCGGATGAAGTATCCGAAAT
The DNA here is from genome assembly GCA_020725675.1 of Symbiobacterium sp. Classification (GTDB taxonomy): domain Bacteria; phylum Bacillota; class Sulfobacillia; order DUSP01; family DYEP01; genus DYEP01. The sequence continues at coordinate 6,408 of DYEP01000041.1, forward strand.
TGCTGCAGATTACCTGGCCAGCACGGTCTCGCCTTCAGATGATCTCATCAACAACGTAGAACTCGGCATAGCGGGCTTGTCTGGTAAGAATATGGTCGCGTGCGCCACTTCCGATATCCCCCTTATTACCGCTTCTGCGCTTGATGGCTTTTTCTCCCAGTGTGCGAGTACACCCGGTCAACTGTTCTACCCAATCATTTCCAAGGACTTGTTAGAAAAGACTTACCCGGGGATCCGGAGGACATATTCCACCCTGCGCGACGGTACCTATACAGGTGGCAACATCGTGGTCCTGGATCCCCGGATACTTGACTCGTTCAAGAAAACGGCCTACGCGCTCATAAAGTACAGGAAAAACCCTATGATGATGTGCAGTGTAGTAGGCTGGGGAATGGTCTTCAAGCTGCTTACAGGGAGACTGACGATTTCCGAGTTGGAATCCCGGGCTTCACGCCTGTTCGGGCTGACGGCCAAGGCTGTAATATTAGATTCTCCGGAAATAGGTGTAGATGTAGACAAGCCCAGCGACTACCTTCTTGTCAACGAGATACTTCAAAAATCCAAACGTCATTCATGCACCCTTCGGGGGACTCACCTCCAATTAAGATGACCTTTCCGTCAGCAAACCCCATGTAGTACGGGATACGCGGGCCAGGTGACGGACCCTGGAGATCAACTTGCTGCCACCGTGATTCATCGAGGAAATAGAGCCACATGTCTCCAAGAAACTGCTGGCCATCGTGGCCACCGTAAACAGCCAGCGCTCCAAGGGAAGGGATGTATGTCATCGCGTGGCCGTACCGTGCCGAAGGGCCTTCGGATGAGAGCCGATTCCACCGCCACTCCGGGGAGTTTGTGTCAAGTTCCCACAGTTCGGCGCTTGCAGGTACGTTCTTTGGGCCAAGTCCACCGTGAATATATGCTTTGCCACCCACCATAGCGCCTGCGTGTCTGTGCCTGGCCCCAGGGGTATCCCCCTCGATCTCTACGGGCCAGCGGTTCTTGGTGGCCACATCCATGCAGAACACATCCCCCAATACCTCGCTTATATGCAGGCCCCCATAGACGACCAAGAGGTTTCTTTCAGGATCCCAGAACATGGCATGGTTTTGCCTTGCTTTGGTGGTGTAATTCAAGACAATGACGAAACTGTCGGTTACTGGATCGTAACGATAAAGCGTGTACCTTGGCCACGACCTGTAACCGCCGAAGGAATATAAACAGCCGGTTTCCTGATCCAGCGCCACCGTATGGCCACCGTAAATAATCGGGTCGTCGGATTTCATTGGACGGAAGACCCATTTCTTGTTGTCCAGGTCAAACCAGTATATACTTGCAGTTTTGCCTGCAGTGAAACCACCGTTGAACAGTACCCTGTTGCCAGCCAAGTCTATGTCTGCAGCGGGCTGCACAACACGTGGCCCGTTAGGATCATGCGCTGAAAGCAGATGCCATGTAAAGTAGTAGTCGTCTTTGTGCAGAACAAGTGAAAGACCATACTCTGTGGCTGTGATTTGACCAGTGCCTGTATGACTAAGTTCAAGCGTAACTTTGCCACCCATCACGGTCTTTACAACAGTGTCGTCTCCGTGCACGAATGAACCCCCGGCAACGAAAAACGTGATCGTCGTACCGTCCTGGACAGGATTACCAAAGCAGTCGGATACTCCCAGCGTGACTACTGTAGTACCCTCATACGATTCCATGCTGACGAGGTCTAGCCGTTCGGGCGGCCCCGGGTTAAACACGAGACGCGCTGTCGCAACCGCTTCCGTTGCGTACTCACTGTCGACCGACCGCGCAGTAACCAACACAGGCCCCGCTGTCGAACTGGAGATCATAAAGTATCTGACGGCCCCATCTACTCCTGCATCTTTCATTTCAGACACGAGCGCGTCTGGCGAATCGGTTTCAACGGTAAGGGAATATCTGACGGCGGGGTTACCGTAGTCATCTGTGCAGCTAACGGTAATGACTGCGGGCAGAAATACAGATGCTTCCATCACCTCATTTGTCATGCTGAGCGCAGTACACTCGCCTGCGGCGGAACCAGTCGATATGAGCATCACGAACTGATTCGGAGCCGGGTGGCGTATGAGCCGAAGGATACCATCTTCATTAACCTGTCTGACCAAGTCCCCCTTCTTGAGTCCCCATGTGCCCGGCACTTTCGTACCGTTTGCGAGCACCACACCGCCCTCAAAGACGTCAACGATGGGAAGCAGCCCGTCAGGTGTGGTCTTGCCGCCGATGTTCACCACCGCTGCACATGATGTGTACCGGCCAAGCCCCTCTTCCGGGTGGAACACTATGGTGTCCGTGGAATAGCTCAATTCCTTTCCAGGTACGTAGGTGCGAACGCCATCGGGAGAAAACAGCTCCAAAGAAAAGTTGCCCTTTTCCAGGTGTTGTCGAAGAGCTCTATTATTGGCTGAGCCCTGAATGGATAGAGTAACCGGTGAGCAGGGAGATACGAAAATTTCCTGAACTTGTACATCCGGCTTTTGTGGGGCGGCAGATACTCGCGTGTGGAAAAGGGTTAACACTACGAGGAAGGCCAACAGCACTTTAAACGGTTTCGTCAAGAGGAAACCCCCTTTTTGTGCTTCCGGACCCGACCCTCCCTTCCATATAATACCAAATGCGTGATGCAGGTGCAAGTATGAAGGATCTACTGCACAAAATGCGAACAAATATAATAACACTGCTGTAGTTTGTTCGGATTTTTTGCTCGGAGGTGAGGGCTTTTGAGGCTGAAACGAGGAGAAAGAGTGGCTATTATTACCAAGGTGCTGTCAGATAGACCGTGCAAATCTTTCCCCCTTTCATGGTTCCAGGAAATGCTGGGAGCAGCCAAGTCCACACTCAGTGAGGATCTTGCCGTCATCAAGAGGGCTTTCGAGCAATTCGCTCTAGGGAGGATTGACTCACAGCAAGGTGTGGGCGGTGGGGTTGCCTACCGTCCGTTGAGGAGTCCCTCCTACATCCGCGAGGTGCTTCAGGATCTCTGTGTGCTGTTGCAGACACCCGACAGGATTCTCCCTGGCGGGTTCTTGTACATGACGGACATATTGTTCTCGCCGTGGTGGACTTCGAGACTTGGGGAGATTTTCGCGGCAATGTTCGTCGACAGGGAACCCGGATTTGTAGTCACGATGGAAACCAAAGGCATTCCCGTGGCTTTGATGACCGCAAAATACCTTGATGTCCCTCTGGTGCTGTTAAGGAGGGACCATGCAGTGACGGAAGGTTCGGTGGTAAGCATAAACTACGTGTCCGGTTCATCGGGAAGGATCCAGACTATGTCCCTTCCCAAGCGCGCTCTCCCCAGGGGGGCAAGAGTCCTCCTAATAGACGATTTTATGAAGGCCGGTGGGACTTGCCGCGGGATGCTGGACATTATGGCAGAATTCGAAGCGGAGGTCGCAGGAGTGGGCATCCTTGTTGAAACCAAAGATCCAGAAAAGAAACTCATTGTAGACTACGTGTCCCTCATACAACTTGAATCCATCAGTGAGCACGCCCGTACAGTTAGCATCCACCTGAGCCCCCGGTTGGTGATGTTGAAAAACCTCACAGATTGATGTGGTATAATATCCCGTGGAGGGAGAGGCGACTTGAAAACCAAGGCGGTCATTCTGGCAGCGGGACAGGGTACGAGGATGAAATCTGATTTGCTAAAGGTCCTGCACCCCGTAGCGGGCAAAGCCATGATTATGCACGTGGTAGAAGCTGCCCGGGCAGCAGGGGCAAGCGAGATTATTGTGGTTACTGGCTATCAGGAGGAAAAGGTAAGGCAACTGCCGCTTCACGATGTCACATTCGTGTCGCAGCGGGAGCAACGGGGAACGGGTCACGCACTTTCATGTGCCCGCCATTCTGTGGGGACGGAGGATCACAACCTGCTCGTCCTGTACGGGGATAATCCGCTGTTGTCTCATTGTCTGCTCCAGCGAATGGTACGAACCAGAATGCAGGATAATGCGGATATAGTGATCCTTACTACTATTCTGGACGACCCGTTCGGTTACGGCAGAGTAGTTCGTTCGCCTGACGGCAGCATAGTACGCATTGTTGAACAACGGGATCTGGAAGAAGGAGAGCAGCATATATCAGAAGTGTTGACAGGAGTCTTCTGTTTCAGGTCACCAGCGGTTTTTCAGTTGTTGGAGCAACTTGATACAAATAATGCGCAAAGAGAGTATCTGCTTCCTGATGTCGTAGAGATTGCCATCAAGTCCGGGCTGATCGTGTCGTCGGTGCTTGAACGAGACTCTTCCGTGTGTGAAGGAGTGAATGACCGCCACCAGCTCGCAAATGCAGAACGCATACTCAGAATGCGAAAACTCAAAGAGCTGATGGACCTGGGGGTTACGGTACTCGATCCTCATCATACGTACGTAGACTTGGATGTGACAGTAGGTCGAGACTCCACGCTGTACCCTGGCACGTTTCTCAAAGGCAAGACATCTATAGGAACAGATTGTGTCATAGGTCCGGGGACCCAGATTACTGACTCGATCCTCGGTAACAGAGTACACGTCCAGTTTTCGGTGATAGAGGAGAGCGTGCTCGAAGATGACACACGGGTGGGTCCGTATTCTCATATAAGGGCAGGGTCGCACATATGCACCGGGGCCAAGATAGGCAATTTTGCAGAGATCAAGAACTCCCGCATTGGGCCTGGCTCAAAGGTTCCGCATCACAGCTACGTGGGAGACACCACCCTGGGCGCGGGCGTAAATGTAGGTGCGGGAGCAGTAACTGTTAACTATGATGGTAAACGGAAGCACCGTACGGTTGTGGGAGACGGCGCTTTCCTTGGGTGCAATTCAAACCTTGTGGCGCCTGTGACAATCAACAAGGATGCTTATGTAGCCGCGGGTTCTACCATTTCTGAAGACGTTCCGGAAGCCGCGCTTGCCATTGCCAGGGCCAGACAGGTCAATAAAGAAGGTTGGGTCAACAAACACAGGCAAGGGGAGGAAGAGGATGTTGTTGTCAGAGAATAACCTAGGGCTTAAAGTCTTCGCGGGTTCTTCGAACCCGGAACTTGCAGCAGAGATCGCAGCATACCTTGGCGTCCCACTGGGGAAAATAGAGTTGGGTAGGTTTTCCAACGGCGAGATCAAACTGACGGTGAAGGAATCTGTAAGGGGCAGCGATGCCTTTGTGGTGCAATCGGTATGTCAGCCAGTTAATGATAACCTCATGGAACTTCTCATCATCATTGATGCCTTAAGAAGAGCTTCTGCAAAACGAATCACCGCGGTGATCCCGCACTATGGGTACGCAAGGCAGGACAGGAAGACCAAGGGGCGTGAGCCCATTACTGCCAAACTGGTGGCAAACCTGTTGACTGTGGCTGGCGTGGACCGTATACTCACGGTTGATCTGCACGCAGGGCAAATACAGGGGTTCTTTGACATCCCGGTTGATCACCTGTCTGCAGTGCGCATTCTAGCCGATTACTTTCTTGCAAAACAGATCGAGAACCCAGTGGTAGTAGCGCCAGACCTTGGGGGAGTAGCTAGGGCCAGGGATATGGCACACTTGCTGAGGACCAGCATTGCCATTGTTGATAAGCGTCGCCCAGAACCAGGAGTGGCGGAGGTAATGAACATTATTGGCAAGGTCAGAGGCAAAACCGCTATCATGATAGATGATATTATTGACAGCGGGGGAACCATACTCGAGGGAGCAAAGGCTGTGCTGAACAAGGGTGCCACCGGGGTGTACGTATGTTGTACCCACCCTGTGTTTTCTGGACAGGCTGTAAAGAGGCTGAATGAGTCGGTGGTGGAAGAGGTCGTGGTAGCCAACACCATTCCTGTTCACCAGAGCGGCAAGATTCAGGTTTTGTCTGTGGCAAGGCTTTTGGGTGAAGCCATACGCCGTATTCACCAAGACCTGTCAGTGAGCGAATTATTTGAAGACTAGGAGGGAATGCATGGAAGCTGTAACCATCTACGCCGAACCAAGGAGCGCCAACGAAGGCTCGCTGGCCAAACTACGCGCCCGCGGGTACATACCATGTATCTTGTATGGGAAGAAGGTTGGTTCTTTACCCATAAAGGTAGAGGAACACGTATTTTCCCGGCTTCTGACTAAGGGCACAGGAACAAGGGGGTTAGTGTCACTACACTTGGACGGAGACATGATACCGGTGGTGATCAAGGAGATCCAGAGGGACGTGTTGAAGGGCTCAATAATACATGTAGATTTCCATCAAATTTCGATGAAGGAGAAGCTCCATACCCGAGTTCCCGTCGTGTCGCTCAATGAAGACACCATATTAAAGGAAGGCTGGATCGTACAGCATCAAGCCCGCGAAGTTACCGTTGAATGCCTGCCGGGGGATATCCCAGAAAACGTCGTGGTAGACCTCTCCGGCTTGCGCATTGGGGATACGGTACATGCGAGGGATCTTGTTCTTCCTGAGAATGTAAGGCTGGTTTCTGAACCGGACGAGCTCATCGTATCTATCGTGGCTCCTCGGAGGGCTGAAGAAGCAACCGAGCCGGAAGAGAAGGCTCCAGAAGGAGAGGAGCCACCGACCGCTGAAGGTGTGGAGTAGGAGGATTTCGAAGTTGACACTCATAGTAGGCCTGGGGAACCCGGGAGGACAATATGCTGGGACCCGGCATAACGCCGGGTTCATGGTTGTTGATTATCTAGCTGATAAACATAAGATCCGACTTGAAACAAGACGGTATTTTGCAGTACTCGGAAAAGGTGTTATTGCCAATTCACCCGTTACCCTCCTTAAGCCTCAGACCTATATGAACCGATCGGGCGTATCGGTGTATCTCTGCTCAGCGGCGCTACGCGTTCCTCCTAAGGACATTGTGGTGATTCATGATGAACTAGACTTGCCCCCAGGCCGCGTCAAGGTGAAATTTGGAGGAGGGTCCGCGGGCCACAAAGGAGTGCAATCAATCATTGACATGCTTGGCACACCTGAGTTTGGGCGGATCCGGGTGGGCATCGGAAGGCCGATGAACGGCGACGTTAGCGACTACGTGCTGGAAGAGTTCGACGATGACGATGCTACTGTGACAGCCGACGCAATTGAACGGGCAGCGTATGCTCTGGAGGTCGTGTTGTCAGACGGATACGATAGGGCTATGTCGCTGATCAATTCCCATAGAGAGACGGCTCTATGAGGCTGGTTATTGCTGCTTTGGCCGCCACCTCGGTAGCGCTGATCGCCAACCGGACGCTACGCGATCACATAAAGATTCCCAACGCGCTTGTCTGGCTGGTTCCCCTCGTTGAGGAAACGGCCAAGAGTGGTAGCGCGGTTTTGTTTGGCACGTCCATCCCTGCCGTGCATGTCCTCTTCGGTTTGGCGGAGTCTGTCCATGATATTTTGGGGTTTGAGACCCAGGACGTGATCGCAGCGTTGCTAAGCATTCTGGGGCATACGCTTTTTGGCCTGATCACTTACTTGGTCTCAAGCACGACTGGGCATGTAGTTTGGGGTATCACCGCCTCGGCGGTTGTTCACATAGGATGGAACTGGATTGCTCTGAGAGGCATTCGGCACAGAGGAGATTTGCATTGAGTTCGATAGGTATGCTCACTTTACTGGAACACATACCTGAGATCAAGGAGGGCCTGCACCTTCTCGGGCACACAGAAGTGGCTGTAGGTCTCACCGGCGTTTCAGGCTCCCTCAAGGCTGCGCTGGCCTGCATGATGTCTAAGGCACACGGCCGGCCAGTCTTGGTAGTCACGCCCACATGGCAACAGGCCGAGATTCTGGCAGAAGATGCAGCTACACTCGCGGGTCCTGATAATGTTGCAGTATTCCCACCTCTTGACATTCTACCATACGACGTTTATGCTCACAGCCCGGAGATCGCTTCGAGGCGGCTGGCACTGTTGGATAGGGCTGTGCGTGATCGACGCTTTGTAATGGTTGTACCGTTGGCGGCATTCCTACGGAAGATGATGCCGGCAGATATGTTTTCAAGACGCAGTTTCCACCTCAAGGTGGGGGAGACGTTCGACCCAGAAGAACTGGGTTTCAGGCTTCTCGGTCTGGGCTACAAGCGGCAACCCCTGACCGAGGTCCCCGGGGTATTTAGCGTCCGGGGAGGGATCATAGATGTATACCCGCCGTCACGACACGCTCCTGTACGGCTTGAGTTCTTCGATACTGACATTGTATCGATCAGGGAATTTGATCCCGCGACTCAGCGTACGGTGAGAGAGATTACGGATGTCCCAATACCTCCCGCGCGAGAAACGCTCTGCCCGGCTGACACCATGGCAGCTGCGCGCAGAATTGAAAGAGATCTTGAACGGCTGACGGCCAGGCTTGCTTCGGGAAAACGGAATGAGGAAGCAGAAAGGTTTTGCAACCGTGTCAGGTCAAACCTTGACCAGTTGATGAGCGACATCCCTTTTGAGGGCATGGAGCAGTACGTCTCCTGTCTTTACGACAAGCCCGAGACTGTCCTGGACTGGATGGATCCCTCTACAATTCTGGTCATAGACGACTTTGCGCGGATTACCGAAGCTTACGATGCCCTTTGCAAGGAAACGTCATCGCTTGTGGCCCACCTGATTGAACAGGGGCGCCTTCTTTCACTGCAAGGAGACCTGTATTTTGGGCTGGACAGCATCGTACGAAAGGACCACTCCCGGGTATACATATCCAGCCTGCAAAGGCGTTTCCCTGAACCAGTACAGGAAATTGCCATCGCTTCTCGCTCTGGCAGATCGTACATGGGACAGTGGCGAGAGTTTGTGAATGACCTGCGTATAAGGCTCAAGCAAGGTGCCAGAGTCATGGTATATGTTTCCTCATCAGAGAGGGGGCACAGGATGGCAGCGTCCCTCCGGGAGGAGGAGATACCTGCCCGGGTTGTCCAAGAGATTCCGGATGTTCCTGGAAGGAACGAAGTTACGGTGGTTCCCGGTGTACTAGAAGCGGGGTTCGAGGTGCCCGGGGCGGGGTTATCCGTATTCACAGATAAAGAGATCTTCGGTCATGTCAAGAGAAGACCCCGCTTGAAACGACGTGACGGGTTGAAACTTAGTTCTATAGAAGATTTGAAAATCGGAGACTATGTGGTTCACGTAAACCACGGCATAGGCAAATACCTTGGGGTTAAAGTGCTTGAGATCGACGGCAGCCAGCGCGACTATTTGTTCATCAAATATGCCGGGGCGGACGCACTCTATGTTCCCACTGACCAGATCGATCTGATTCAGAAGTATGTAGGAGGAGAAGGCAAGGAGCCCAAGATATCTCGCCTGGGCGGAACAGACTGGCAACGGACGAAACGAAAGGTCAAGGAATCCCTGAAAGACATGGCCTTACAGCCTGTACAGCTTTATGCGGAACGCCAGGCGATTCCGGGATATAGCTTTGCCAGTGACCCGCCCTGGCAGCGGGAGTTTGAAGATCTGTTCAAATACGAAGAGACTCCTGACCAGCTGACAGCGGCCGAGGAGATAAAGCGCGATATGGAAGAGCCAAGACCGATGGACAGGTTATTGTGTGGAGACGTAGGTTATGGAAAGACAGAAGTGGCATTGAGAGCGGCGTTCAAAGCGGTGATGGAAGGTAAGCAAGTGGCCATTCTCGTGCCCACTACCATTTTGGCCCAGCAGCATTACAATACATGCAAAGAGAGGTTTGAACCTTATCCGGTCAATATTGAGGTGCTAAGCAGGTTCAAGAGCGCTTCCCAGCAGCAAAGTATATTGAAGGGTTTGCGTGAAGGGCAGATAGATATCATAATTGGCACGCACCGCCTTCTTGGATCCGACGTGGAGTTTCACGACCTCGGACTGCTGATAATCGATGAAGAGCAGCGGTTCGGTGTGGCTCACAAGGAAAGACTAAAACAACTCAAATCAACGGTGGACGTATTGACCTTAACTGCCACCCCAATTCCAAGGACTCTTCACATGGCGCTCGCGGGTATAAGAGACATGAGTGTGATCGAGACGCCTCCTGAAGAACGCTTCCCGGTCCAGACGTACGTGGTTGAATATGATGAGGATTTCATAAAGGAGGCCATTATGCGGGAGATCAACCGCGGAGGCCAGGTCTATTACGTGTACAATCGAGTACAGAACATAGATCGCGTCGCCAGCCGGCTGCAGGAGATGCTGCCGAACGTGAGGGTGGCAGTGGCGCACGGTCAAATGAAAGAAGACCGGTTGGAACAGGTTATGATGGATTTCCTGGATGGGGTTTACGACGTGCTTGTGTGTACTACCATCATCGAGTCCGGTCTTGATATATCAAATGTGAACACACTCATTGTTGAGGACGCAGACCAGCTGGGACTTGCGCAGTTATACCAGCTGAGAGGACGGGTGGGCCGTTCAAACAGACTTGCGTTTGCGTATTTCACCTACAGACGAGACAAAGTATTAAACGAGGCCGCAGAGAAAAGGCTTGAGGCGATTCGAGAGTTCACCGAACTGGGTTCTGGAATACGCATTGCCATGCGGGACCTCGAGATACGCGGCGCGGGAAACCTCTTGGGCCCAGAACAACATGGTTTTATCGCCTCAGTCGGTTTTGATCTTTACTGCAAGATGCTAGAAGAAGCGGTCGCAGAGATCCAGGGCTTGAAGAAAGAAAAGAAGCCACAGGCCACAATTGAAATAAAGAAGGATTCATTCATTCCAGCTCACTACATCCCCGATGTACGCCAGAAACTGGATATTTATAAGAAACTGTCATTGTGTGACAATCTCACCGATGTAGACGATGTAGAAGAGGAAATATGGGACAGGTTTGGTGAGCCTCCCGTATCGGTACAGAATCTATTATCGATAGCCCGGCTAAAGATAAAGGCATCCGGATTGGGTCTTCTCAGTATTACTGAGAAGCGACTTCGTGTAATGTTTTCTTGGGCACGTCCTATCACCGCACCTGTGGAGATGCTTAATATCCTAAACAAACAATTCAAAGGAAGGGTATACTTTGCTTCTCCGCGAAGGAAGGAATTAGTAGTAAAGATGGTGGATGAAAATGAGGACGTTCTGTTACTGTCTCATCAGGTTCTGGACTTGTTCGCTTCTCATAAGAAGGAGGTATGAGTCATCAAGCGCTCACTGCTTGGGTTGCTCCTGATCGTCCTGTTTATGTCCGCGCTTGGTTGCGCCCGGGACAAAACGATCTCTGGTGATAAAATACTTGTACTTGTGAATGGCGAGGCGATCACAGAGCGCTCGCTGGGGATCCGCATTGGTCTTTATGCTCTGGTGTATGGTACTAGTTCAGCTAGTATAGATTCGGGCATATTGCTTGAGGAACTAATCGAAGAAGCAGCATTGTTTCAGAAAGCAAAGGAGTTGTCTACAATTCCTTCTATGCGTGAAGTAGAAGACGAAAGAAATCAATTTATGGAGTACCTTGTGAAGCAGTATGGCTCTGAAGCAGAAGTAGTTCAGCAGATGAAAGCAAATCAAGTCTCTGACCAGGATTTGCTCGAATTTGTTTTTAAGATGATGTCCATTGACAGGCTCTTTGATCTCGTGACTGAGGATGTTATCGTCACTGACGAGGAGATTCTCGCCTACTACCAGGAGAACCTCGAAATGTTCTTTGAACCCAAGCGAGTGCGCGCAAGACACATTCTGGTACCAAGCAAGGTACTGGCGGAAGAACTGCTAAATGCTCTAAAGACTGGTGCTGATTTTCAAGACCTGGCGAGGCGCTATTCGATGGATCTCTCCACTAAGGATCAGGGTGGAGACCTGGGTTATGTACCTCAAAGCGGAATCATCCCGGCTCTTGAAAGAGCGATGTTCAGTTTGGGAATAGGCCAGATGAGCGGTGTGATAGAGACTGAGATGGGTTTCCATATTGTAAGAGTTGAGGACCGCCTTGATGAACGGTACGTACCTTTTGACGAAGTCAGAGAATACGTGGCCCAGGCTCTTACGGCTCAGAGGAAAGCTGAGAAATTTAGACGGTTTTGTCAGGAAGCACTGGAGGCAGCTGTCATCCAACGTCGTTGATAAGTTGGGTAAATCTACCCATCATGGGAGAACCTTGTTGTATCTGATGAATAAAAGTATTAAGAGCATTATATACTATCACTGAAATCCGGAAGGATTATCTGCCGGGCCAAAGGAGGGGTGTAGTACGTGAAGGCTACGGGTATTGTAAGGCGCATAGATGATCTCGGCCGGGTCGTTATCCCAAAGGAGATCAGACGGACCCTCCGAATACGCGAAGGCGATCCGTTAGAGATATTTGTAGACCGGGACGGAGAAGTCATTCTTAAGAAGTACTCGCCGATAGGGGAACTCGGAGATTTTGCCAAGGAATACGCCGATTCCCTCTACGAATCAGTTGGCCACATTGCCTTCATCGCGGACAGGGATACAGTGATCGCGGTGGCTGGCGGACCGAAGAAAGAGTTCTTGAACAAACCGGTAGGCTCATTGATCGAAAAGGCTATGGAGGAGAGAAAGACCATTCTTGTAAACCGGCCTGCGGATCAGAAGTATAAGGGGGCACTGCTTGGAGACGACGAAGAAGAGACACGATTCTCTGCCTGGGTAATAGCTCCCATCATCTCTGAGGGTGACCCTATAGGAGCCGTTGTAATATGTTCTAAAGAGCCTAATGTAGAACTGGGGGACCTTGAGCAAAAGCTGTGCGAGACTGCAGCAGGCTTCCTCGCCAAGCAGATGGAACAGTAAGCCGACTAAAGGAAACAAGGAGGGTACGTGCCCTCCTTTTGTTTTTGCTGGGGCATGACGAAAAAGATTTGTTGGGAGCTGGTCGTGGCTCTGCTATAATATTAAGGTGATCTCAAGACGCGGAGGCCTGTAGATATGTCGCAACAATCATTTGTCAGGGGTGCGTTTATCCTTGCCCTGGCACACCTCATCAGCCGGGTGCTTGGAGCCGTGTACCGGATCCCTTTATACCGTATTATGGGTGATGAAGGAATTGGGCTCATCCAGATGGCGTACCCAGTGTACTCTACAGTCCTGGCCGTATCAACAGTGGGGTTACCCGTTGCCGTATCAAAACTGGTAGCTGAAAAGATCGCACAGCACAAGCCGCGCGGTGCTCTGAGAGTTTTCACTACCTCTCTTGTAATTTTGGCTTTTTCTGGCCTTTTTTTCTCGGTACTGCTTTATACGGGCGCTTCGTTCATAGTACATGAAGTGACAGGCGATCCACGTGCATTCTTATCCATCGTTGCTATTTCTCCTGCTATTTTCTTTGTTGCCATCATGTCTGCCTTTCGAGGGTACTTTCAGGGCTTACAGAATATGACACCAACTGCGGTCTCACAGATCATCGAGCAGGTAGTAAGAGTAGGCACCATGTTCTTGCTTGCATGGCTGCTGCTACCCAAAGGTCTTGAGTTTGCAGCTGCAGGGGCGACCTTTGGTGCAGTTACCGGGGCCATAGTGGGACTGCTTTACCTGATCTACGTATACGCTGGTTTTAGACCCGGGGTTCCTGAAGGTTCGGAGGATCCGGATCCCTTCTGGCTGATGGCAAAGCGGATTGTGCTGTTTGCGATCCCCATCTCCCTGGTTGGCATCATTATGCCACTCATCCAGCTCATTGATATGAGCGTGGTCCCAGGGCGGCTTCAAGCATCTGGGCTTGACTTTCAGGAGGCGACCCGCCTGTACGGCCAGCTCAGTGGAGGTGCGGTACCGCTAATCAATATGCCTACGGTTTTTACCGCGGCGATCGCAGCGAGCCTGGTGCCTTCGATATCTGAGGCAGCTGCAGTCGGCAGCATGGCTCAGATCCGGAGGCGCACCAGTCTGGGTCTAAAACTCACGATCGTGATTGTCCTACCCGCGACTGTTGGGATGTACCTGCTGGCTACTCCTATCGCCGATTTCCTGTACGGTGCTCCCGAAGTGGGCGCGCCCCTTGCAGCAATGTCGTCCGTCATCCTCTTTCTCGGTATTCAGATGACTACATCCGCGGTGCTTCAAGGCATGGGAAAGACCATGCTGCCCGTTCAGAATCTTGTGGCAGGAGCTGTGGTCAAATTGATTTTGACGTGGTTCCTGACGTTCTCCTACGGTATACAAGGGGCAGCGTATGCCTCTGTTGCCGGGTTCTTGATTGCAGCAGGTTTGAACATGGCTGCTCTCCATGCAGAAGTGGGAAGCATCGTGGATATTGGGTCAGCTGTACTAAAACCTGTCTTATCCTCTGCTGCCATGGCCGCAACGGTGATCCTTCTGTATCCGTGGGCACAGCGGATTTTTGAGAGCAACGGAATGGCCACACTGCTCACAATCGGAGCGGGTGCTGCGATCTACGGAATGTTACTACTTGGTATCGGGACTCTTTCGTCTGAAGAACTTCACGCAATACCGGGTGTGGGTCCCAGATTATATGAAGTCCTGCTGAGACTGGGGTTGGCGAAGTGAGCAAGAATTGCATCTACCTCGTGGGTTTAGGTCCGGGTAATCCGTCTGACATACCCGAACGTAATCTTGAGATATTGAGAGCCACTGATCTTGTTTTCCTCCGCACCTCTAGCCATCCTTCTGTGGCAAGGTTGGTGGCCGAGGGCGTCAAGTTTACTTCCTTTGACTATTTGTACGAGAGTTTGGACACATTTGAACAGGTCTACGATGCGATTGCACGCGAAGTAATAAACCGTGCAGATGAAAGCAATGTGGCCTACGCGGTTCCGGGTCACCCTCTAGTTCTTGAGCGCAGCGTGGCCGTCATAATTTCCCAGTGCCCAAAGGAACGCCTGATAGTTATGCCCGCCATGAGTTTCCTCGATGCTGTAATAGGGGCATTGAATCTTTATGATCTTGGAACCATTCAACTTGTAGACTCGTGCTGTCTTGATGCGGAGGTGATTAACCCGAGCAGACCTGTGCTGCTTACACAAATATACTCGCGACTTGTGGCAGGCACAGTAAAGCTAGATTTGATGCGCATCTATCCCGACGACCATCCGATTACGGTTGTTTCTGCAGCTGGTATAGAAGGTCAAGAACGAGTGGCGCATGTGAAGCTGTATGAGCTGGACAGGCTGGAGGTCGATCACCTGACCACGGCGTATGTTCCGCCCATTTTAGAACACAAAGTGGGTAACGTCACCCCGTTGATCCGGGTTGTGGAAGAGCTAAGAAGTGAACATGGTTGTCCATGGGATAAGGAGCAAACACACAAGACTCTTAGCCGTTACTTGATTGAGGAGGCCTATGAGACCACGGAGGCCATCGAACTGGAAGACATGCATAAACTCTGTGAAGAGTTGGGAGACTTACTACTACAAATTGTGTTGCATGTGCAAATAGCGTCGGAAACCCGGGCCTTTACCTTTTCGGATGTGGTCAGGGGCATTACCGAGAAGATGATCAGACGGCATCCCCATGTATTTGGGGATGCGACAGCCCACGACAGCGCTGAAGTACTTGCTAAGTGGGAGAAAATCAAGGCCAGAGAGCGTGACAGCGGTTGGGGACGCTCATTGATGGACGACATACCCAAGTTCTGGCCGTCCCTTATGAGTGCGGAGAAGGTCCAGAGGATAGCGTCTGCTGTAGGGTTTGACTGGACTGACATGGACGGGGTTCTGGATAAGGTTGCTGAAGAGATCAAGGAACTCGAACATGCCACACGAAACGGGAAACGACAGTGCGTGGAAGAAGAGATAGGCGATTTGCTCTTTACCATTGTAAACCTGTCAAGATTCCTGTCGGTAGATCCGGAACTTGCGCTGAAGAAGAGCATCAGAAAGTTCATCAGGCGATTTAAGAGAATGGAAAGGGAAGCGAACGCAGCAGGCAAAAACATTGAGGCCCTGTCCATAGATGAACTAGATTTGTTGTGGGAACAGGCCAAAAAAGAGGATACGTAAAGCGGTATATTTGTACTGGAGGGATCTTAGGTGAACAAGGCGGAACTGATCGCAGATGTGTCAGCGAAGGCGGGCATGTCAAAGAAGGATGCGGAGAAAGCGGTAAACGCAGTAATTGAAAGTATAGAAGGGGCATTGAGCCGGGGAGAGAAGGTCTCTTTGGTAGGGTTTGGTACGTTCGAACTTCGGGCAAGGAGTGCCCGCCGGGGAAGGAATCCAAGAACCGGTGAAGAGATCGATATCCCGGCTAGTAGAGTCCCCGTATTTAAGGCAGGAAAGTCGTTTAAGGATGCAGTAGACAAAGGCTAGACATAAAGATAGACTCAATCACTGCTTTATGTAATTTGGGGGGAAGCCGGGTGAGGCTTGACAAGTATTTGAAAGTCAGCCGGCTGGTTAAACGCCGTACTGTGGCTAAAGAGATGTGTGAAGCGGGAAGGGTGACCGTGAACGATCGACCGGCCAAACCAGGTACAGAAGTGAAACCCGGAGACCGGTTGGTGATAGGATTTGGAACGAAACAGCTCCGTATTGAGGTTGTAGAGTGCAGAGATTCTTGCCCGTCGGACCAGTGCGAATCCATGTACAGGCACATTGAAGCGTGACTACAGGGCAGAATATGGTCAGAACATTGTTCATGGAGGTGCAACACATGCAGTTCCGAAATGTTCTGACCATTCTTCTTATCCTCTTACTTGGTATTAGTCTATCATCGTGCCCGCTCTTTCCCAGAGGCAGACTGCGAGGCTCTGAGCCTCAGATTAGCATCTTTATACATGAAACAGGCGAAAAAAGAAGCATCCGTCTGGAGGAGTACTTAAAGGGAGTCGTTGCAGCGGAAATGGAACCCGATTGGCCCGTGGAGGCATTGGCTGCACAAGCTGTTATCGCACGCACGTTTACTGTGGAACGGCTTGAGAATGCAGAAGGTGTACGGCGGCTTCACGGGACGGATGTCTGCGATGACGAAAAGCATTTTCAAGCCTATGATTCAGGGCGAATAACTAACCACGTGATCGAAGCCGTCGAGAAAACACGAGGCTTAATTGCTGTCTTCCAGGGGCGGCCGGTACGCGCCTGGTTTCATGCTTCTTCAGGGGGTAAAACTGCTACGCCTGGAGAGGGTTTAGGTTTTGATGAAGAGGCTACGCCGTACCTCCGAAGCATCGAAGATCCCATGGGCGTGGGAAAAGAAACCAGGTGGGAGGCTACATTCACTCAGGGCGAAGTGACAGCAGCGCTTTCAGCTCTTGGGAAAAATATTACAAACCTGGAAAGCGCGGAAGTGGCCGAAAGAGGACCTTCCGGAAGGGCAATTTCAATACGGTTCAATGATGTTCAAGTACCCGCCAATCAACTGCGCCTCGCACTGGGACCCGAAAGAATGCGTTCAACCCTTATACAGGAGCTGAGGGTAGAAGGAAATAACCTCATTGTTGTAGGAAAAGGGTTCGGTCATGGCGTGGGTATGTCTCAATGGGGTGCGAAAAATATGGCTGAAGCCGGCAAGAGTTACGAAGACATAGTAAAGTTCTACTATAAAGATGTAACATTCGAAAGACGATGGCAGTAGCATAATCTCAACCCATAAGATCATACCTTGTAAAGAAGGGTTGTCTACATATGGGAGGGAGCTGCATGCCGGAGGACCGTAACCTGCCTATGAACATCCAACACCAGGTGACTTTGGTGAACAGAGAGCACGTGACAATCAAAGGCGTATTACACGTAGAGAGTTTTGATGAGCGTGAGATCATCATGGATACCGAAATGGGGTTATTAACTATCAGAGGAGAAGATCTGAACATCAGAGAACTTAGCCTTGAGCAGGGGAACTTTGCAGTGGAAGGGCTTGTCCATTCACTTTCATACAGCCCTGGGGGTGGACCGAGGTCAAAGACGAAAGGAAAAGGCTTCTTTGACAGGCTTTTGAGATAAGCTGCGAGACACTGGGCTTCACAGGTGTACCGTTCTCCGTTGTTATGCGGGGGGGGCGCGGGTTGACCGCTCTTTTTCTTTTTGGTAGGATATTGGAAGTCTATCGACGCTTGTAAGGAGGAAGGTATTGATTAATTTGCCTAACCACAAATATCTTTGGTTAACCGGAGCGGTGACTAAGGCATTTTGGAACCCCCGTTCCTGGTTTTATGTAGTGACGCGGGCCTTCATCAACATTCCACTGACTGCAGTGATTTTTATCGCAAGCCCAGTGGTCATTGTACTGGATATTCTCTACCCTAGAAGATCAGTCGACAGGCGAGTGATTCTTGGGTTTTTGTTGCTTCTCTTTCTTGCTGGATTCTTGTACATCCAAGTGCAGGCTCTTATTGACGAGATTAGAGGTTCCTCATTTGAAATAGTGACGGCATATTCACGACTCAGGGGCGACGTGAAGAGCCTTCCCTTTTCAGAGCCGATAATTCTGTACTCGCTTAAGTACGATCTGGACCCGGCCCTTATCGCTGCGGTAATTGATAGAGAAAGCCGCTTTGATCCGAATGCAGTATCACCCGCAGGTGCGCGTGGCTTGATGCAGCTGCTACCTTCCACTTGGAGGTACCTGAACCCTGCGTCGTCATGTGATGGTCAGCATGCACCCCCGGCGCGAGGTAGTGATTGTATCTTTGCTCCAGAAGCGAACATTGAGGCAGGGACGCGCTACCTGAGAAAGTTATTGGACGAATTTCGAGGGGACACCATCCTGGCATTTTCGGCCTACAATGCAGGACCTACTAATGTTCGCAGGTACGCGGTGGTGACGAGCGAGGGAATACCGCCTATTGCCGAAACACAGAAGTATGTCAGGGATGTAATATCAAACTGGGTAACGTACCACGTGGACCCTGTCATAGACGATAGGGTGTCCTCAAGGCTCATGTACCTGTCTGCGCTGCAGACTCAAATAGCAAAGACTGCGGGGTATCTCTGGCTGATACTGGCTATCTGGGTGCTAAGAAGGAGAGTACTCGGCTGAGCTGCGAATTGTCTTGAAGCCCCAACGGGGAGCATAGAGATCTAGTGTTCTATTTGATCTCTGATCTGGACAGGGGGGAGGTCAGTGTATCCTCCAGACTTGCAGGCCTACAGCGTTGCGGTCATGGTGCTTGGAGGAGTAATGCTTGGAATACTCCTTGAGTTTAGCAACACAGCGATTTCTGTATTCCGACTGAAGGGATTATGGGCGAGCCTCGTCTACCTGGTATTTTGGGCAGCTGCGACTGTCGTGATGTTCGGCTTCCTGATGTTAGCGAACTGGGGTCAAACTAGGCTTCACTCGGTACTTTCTGCACTCTTTGGTATCTGGCTATGTCAGACTCTCGCCAGGCCAATAGTATCCTTGCTCTGCAGAGCGTGTTTCAGCGTTCTGGGGTGGATTTTTCGGATAGTGGCTTACCTATTCGTTTTCGTATCGTTCCCGATAGTCTTAATACTCAAGCTGTTCGCTTTTCCCGTTACGTGGATTCAAGATGTGGTGAACAGCATATTGGAGCGGCTTGCCCATAGCGAAACCACCGCGGACCCTGAAGGAAAACTTCCGAGAGCGTAGAACTGTTCCAGTACTTGGGGTCTGATATGTCAGGCTGATGTCAGCAGGTGATGTAGTGATGAAGTCACGGGCTAAGAGGAAACTCCCCTGGAACCTCGCTGCAAGGCGGTTCTTACTATTGGTAATGATGGTTTATGCACTGTATACAGTGTTTAACCAGCAAGTCAAGATCGTGGAATTGAGAAAAGAATATAGTAACGTGCTCAAAGAGATCGACTATTATACTACTAAGAACGCTCTACTACAAGAAAGAATAGTATACCTTCAAACTGACCAATACATTGAAAAAGCAGCCAGAGAGAAACTCGGCCTGATATTCCCTGGAGAAGTGCCGTATATGACGCAAGTAACAAATGATGAAAATACGCACGTCAAACCGTGAATGACGTCATTTTTAAGAAAAACCAAACTCACTGGCTAGAAGACTGGTACCGCAATTTCCTAATTAGAATTAGACGGATTGTTTGCGGAGCTTCTGATATGTTTATGCAGCGTGTTGACACTTAATATTTGGTGCTTTATAATTATCTTGCACCAGTGTAAATTCCCTTGGGGGTAAAATGGGAGGAGTCTTTTGGGGTATGACCATGCAGGTCGGCAGCATAGTTGAAGGGGTAGTTACCGGTATTACTCATTTTGGTGCGTTTGTTCAACTACCCGACGGAAGGACCGGACTTGTCCATATTTCTGAAGTCGCGGATGCATACGTAAAGGATATCAAAGATTATCTTAAGGAAAACGACAGGGTCAGAATTAAGATTCTTTCCATGGATGAAAAAGGAAAGATAGGACTATCGATAAAACAAGCGCAGACACTGAGGAAGATTCGGGGAAGCGACGTGAAGGATCTGTCTTTCGAAGATATGTTGATGAAGTTTAAGAAAGAAAGTGACGAGAAGCTTGCCGACCTGAAGAGGAATACCGAATCCAAGCGAGGCGGCAGAGGTGCCGGCCGCGCGGAAGCAAGAGGGTAGAGGGTTAGTCGGGCATCCAGGCAGGATGCCCTTTTATAAACGCCGGGGTGGCGAAACTGGCAGACGCAAGGGACTTAAAATCCCTCGGTGCCTGGCACCATGCGGGTTCGAGTCCCGCCCCCGGCACCACCATGAAGTGGAATCACGTGACCGCCTGCTGATGGCGGTCGTGTTGTGTCTAATACGGCGCTGAAATTGATTGGCAAGTAGAATCAAGCACCGCTCGCATATATATAGGGTAGCACTGTTTTTGGTAGTCTTGACGTCTGTTTGTTTTATGCTATAATGAAAAAGTGTATCAGGCGGCGTAGCTCAGGTGGTCAGAGCATACGGTTCATACCCGTAGTGTCGCTGGTTCGAGTCCAGCCGCCGCTACCAAGAGTAAATTGCCTTTGCGTGGGCCATTAGCTCAGCTGGTAGAGCACCCGACTCTTAATCGGGTTGTCGAGGGTTCGAAGCCTTCATGGCCCACCAAGTTTTGGCCCCATGGTCAAGAGGTTAAGACACCGCTCTTTCAAGGCGGTAACAGGGGTTCGATTCCCCTTGGGGCCACCATATTTTAGCCGACAAAATACCCTCCGGTTGCGGAGGGTATTTTTTGATCCAACTCTTACCCGGGTTGTTAAGCAAACCAAGAGGAACGAAAAATAGCGGACGAGATGCGAAAACGAAATCAACCGGGCGTTTAACGAATTCTACA
>DYEP01000042.1 GCA_020725675.1 Symbiobacterium sp.
CACCGCCGGGCCGGCTTTGTCCGCAGCATATACAGAAGGGAACACAAACGTGACGACCTCAGGCTCAAGCGCTGGTCCGGGGAGCACAGAGTCTGGCTTTTCCTCCGCGTTGTTGCCACTTGTAGCCTCGCTGCCGGGCAAAAGCGCGCCCTCTGGCGACAGCCCCGGTAGCACAGTAGCCACCAGGAGACCTCCGATTACAGCTCCCAGAAGTCCCATGGTAAAGTACCCAAGCCACGAGTAACGGGGCTTTCTCGGAAAGTAGTATTCCATGTTTCTTTACGCCTCCTCAATGGATACACTGGCACCGACTGCCTGAAGTTTGTCAAGCATCGAGTCATAACCGCGCTCGACGTGTTCCATTCGGTATACCGACGTTTCTCCTTCGGCCCCCAGCCCGGCTATAACCAGGGCTGCACCCGCCCGCAAGTCGTTGGCGTGTACGGGCGCCCCGTACAACGTAGGCATGCCTTCCACAATGGCAGTCCTACCATCCACTTTGATGCTTGCTCCCATGCGGATCAGCTCGTTTACATAGCCGAACCGGTTGTCGTATATGGTCTCCTGGATGACGCTTACCCCGTCCGCTCTCGCAGCAACTGCGACCAGGGGTTGCTGGAGGTCTGTGGGAAAACCAGGATACGGGAGCGTCTTAGCTGTGACTGCTTTGGGCCTATGTTCAGAAATCACTCGTACTGAATCTCCCTTGTCACACACCTGCGCGCCCATTTCGACGATCTTGGCACAGATGGAATCCAGATGTTTGGGGATGACGTTTTCCACAGTGAGATCACCCCCTGCTGAGACACAAGCCAACATATAAGTGCCTGCTTCAATATCGTCAGGAATGATTGTATGGGTACAACCCTGGAGGGATGTGACCCCCCTCACCCGAATTACATCAGTACCTGCGCCCTGCACTTTCGCGCCCATGGCATTCAGGTAGTTGGCCAAATCCACTATGTGGGGTTCTTTTGCCGCGTTCTCAATGACTGTCGTACCCTCAGCAAGCACTGCGGCAAGCATGATATTGACCGTGGCGCCTACGCTCACCAGGTCCAAGTACACCTGAGTACCCGTCATCTTCTTCGCAGAGAGCTTCACGATACCGTGTTCCAGTGAGGCTTCTGCACCAAGGCTCCTGAAACCCTTCAGATGCTGGTCGATGGGACGAATCCCGATGTCACAACCTCCCGGGAGCGCCACCTCTGCCCGTCCAAACCTTGCAAGGAGCGCACCGAGCAGGTAGTATGAAGCCCGGAGTCTCTTTACTTGTTCGTACGGGGCCCTGTAGGAGCTGAAACCGTTGGGCCTTATGACAAGGCGCTTCTCTTCAGGATAGTGCTGGATATCCGCACCGAGCTCCCGAAGGATCTCACAAAAAACCTTCACGTCCCGTATGTTCGGCACGTTCTCGAGTATAGACGGGCCTGTAGCCAGGAGCGCTGCAGGAATCAAAGCAACAGCCGAATTCTTAGAACCGCTGATCTGCACAGTACCCTGCAGCGGCCTTTTGCCTTCGATGACCAGTCTTTTCTCTCCCACTTAATCCCCCCCCTTAACGAAACAGGTTCCCTGAAGGCACTTCCAGTTCGCCTGTATATGCATTTACGTAATAAACCCTGCCATCACGGAAGCGTACCCGCCAGACTGGTACCGCCTCCCACTGCCTTGCGTTATAAGGTTCGGTGAAATAACCCAGACTGAGCGATTCAATGATGAGTTCTCGAGGCCGCTCTGCAACTTTGACTTCTCCCGCCACCATTTCCAGGGCATCGGTAGGCGGTATTACCGCCCTCGTGCGCCCCGCGGAGCCTGTCACGTCGAACCAGGTCAAAAGGACGGTCTCAAGCCCGCCCGGTCCTACCATTCCGACTGCTTGTCCCCCGTAAATTCCTCTGTTATCTGTCTCCTGGTAGTAGTAGACGATGAATTTGCCCGAGCGTTCATCCCGGTAGATGCTGTCAAAGCGTGCGCCTTCAGGCAAACCTCCCCTGTCCACCCAGAACTCCTCAAAGATCCTTCTTGCAGCGGCGCTGTCGAGGATCACAGGCATCTGATTACCTTCGAGCCGGAAAATCATCGCTCCATTGTCATAAAACGTCAGTATCTCTTTCCCGCGCCTGTATATCGTGCGTCCCGGTTCTTCCTGGCGCAGGATGGTGGCTTCAGAATCCCCAAAAAACAGCGAGACGGCCTCTTTCTGTGAGTACCTGTGCCTCAGGGTGATCTTGGCCAGGGCGGGCGCGCGTTCTGGAACAGGCGCAACCAGTTTTATACCAGCTTCGGCAAGACGCGCCGTCGTCCTGGCTAGCTGCGCGCTGTCAACCACCGTGAGGCGGCCTTCACTTCGCCCAGGGTCAGCATAAAGCCGGTATCCTAAAAACAAGTTTAGCACTAAATAACATAATATTAAAATGGTTTTCGCTTTCGCCCAATCCATAATTTCTCACCTGTTCTGAAACAGCGTCCCAGTATGTGCGTTGACCAGGAACTTCATCCCATCAACGAGTGTGATGACCCAGACCGGTCTGTAAGATCTGTACCCGGCTCGTTCCGAGAAGGCATAGGCAGGCAAGATATGTCTCACATCTTCCACCTGTACCGTGCGCTCGGGGAGGTCAAACGGGAACACAGGAGGGATCATGGGCAGTGAACTGCCGGCCTGCCCGGGCCCGGTTCCCATTCTCCTTGCGCTCACCACGCCTCTGTTGCCCACGGTAACTTCAATCATCGGCTGGTCTATCGCAAGTCCCCTGGGCGAGCATGAAAAAACCAGCCTATATCCTGTCTTGCCTTCGCCCCAGGATACTCTCGCATAATCCACCAGGTACGGATATTCGGGCCATCCGACCGTACTGGCGATAAACGTGTCGGCCTCAAGCAGAGCGCTCAATAATGAGTAATTCCCCCTGTCTGGCAAGCTGGAGGGATCTGAAAACTCCAGCGTGCCGTCAGTGTAAACGCGGAGCCCTCTTACGCCGTCGGTGTATATGAGCGCCCCGTCTACCTCTTCAATGCTCCTTACCACAGACGGGTCAAGAAAAAACGCATCCAGTACGTCATGGCCGATCTCCAGAGCGGCCGCCGACGTCACGCCGCGGGTCAGGTGCGGTATGGCCGTTACCCACAGCGATGCGTCGCTCGATAGGATCGGCGTTCCGCTGACTCCGCCCGGAACTAATTCGAGCTCGGGCGGATGGTTAAGGGAAAGCCACGCCAAGTTGCCACTGTCTGTCATGTAACCTGCAATGGCCTGTGAATCTATGAGCAGAAGCGAACGCACGCGCGTGTCTGCATGTTCTGCGTTGCCTGAAAACAGATCAAGCGGTAGCGGATGGGCGAAGTCTGCCTGGAACCTCGCGTATCCCTCCGGAAATCCCTCCGAACCCTCCCTGGCTTCTGCACCCTTTAGTGCACTCACCATTTCATCAAAGAGCACGTCAAAGCCAGGGTCCCCCGGGAGAAACACCCAGTATGACTCCCCAGCTGATAGGGTGAGCATCGCTGGCCGGACCAACCTCACCCAGTCCGAGCCCGTCTCGCGAGCCACTCTCCAGCGCGCTGCAGGTTCCAGCGGTTCATACTGGCCCGGAGTACCCCACCATACCTGCCAGGTGAGAAACAGGCTGCATGCTACCAGTGCTGCAAGCAGCACTGTCTTTGCGGCTTCCAGTCTCTCGGGTTTCACTGTGGGTGTCCACCCCTAACTCGGAAACTCAGGCATCAACTCAACTAAAGAGAACAAGAATCCCCTGCTGCTGTGGGGTTGGCGCACAACACATTCCACTGCTGCGTTGTATCCATGGCCCTTTGTCTCTGTGAATCCTCAAGAGTTCGCTGAAACGGAAGATGCCGGAGGGAGTTCAATGCGCACCTCGGTACCACGGCCCACTTCTGAATCAATAAAGATGTCGCCTCCATGGGATATCACTATTTCCCTGGCAATAGAAAGCCCAAGTCCGGTACCTCCCAGTTCCCTCGAACGTGCCTTGTCCACTCTGTAGAAACGTTCAAACACTCTTGGGAGATCCTCTTTCGGGATCCCGATCCCCGTATCCTTTACACGGACGACCACACGCCCTCTTTCCCGGCGGACAGAAATGTAAATGGCGCCCCCTTCACCTGTATACTTCACTGCGTTGGACAACACATTGGAAAAGACCTGCAGCAGCCGGTCCCGGTCCCCCAACACGCGTACTCCCCTGGAACGCCGGAATGAGACCGCTATACCCTTCGTGTTCATATGGATGCTGAGCTTGTCCAGGACCTCCTGCATAAGGTCGCCCAGATCTGATATTTCAGAGAATCTTGCAGCCCCTACATGATCGAGAGTGGACAGGTCCAAAAGGTCGGTGATAAGCCGCGCCATCCTGTCCACCTCCCCGTGTACCACCTCAAGGAAGCGTCTGGCCAGCGCAGGGTCCTCGCCCGCCACGCCGTCAAGCAGGGTTTCGATGTAGCTCTTGATGGATGTGACAGGAGTCCTGAGTTCATGGGAGACGTTTGCCACAAAGTCCTTCCTCATCTTCTCAAGCCGTTCTTGCTCTGTGATGTCCTGAAGTACCAGTACAGTGCCGGCACTCCTGGGGTCGGGCGCATGCATGGCTGCCAGGTGCACCATGACTGAACAGGCTCCTACTTTCATGCGCCGCGAGACAGGCCCCCCAGCTGCGGCTTCTTTTAGCAGTGTTGGAGTTATTTCCGGTATAATCTTTTGAATCGGAGTGCCTACCAGCTCTTCCTGTCCCACGAGGGTCTCCGCTGCCCGGTTTGACAAAACCACCGTTCCTGCCGAGTCCACCGCCAGCACGCCGTCGGTCATATGCTTAAGCACCGCTTCGAGTTTGCCCTTTTCTGCGGTGATATCGCTTAAAGTCTGGCGGAGCCGCTCAGTGAGATAGTTGAACATACGACCTAATTGTCCGATTTCGTCTTCAGACCGAACGCGTATGCGCTGATCAAATCTTCCCGCTGCCATCTCCGCAGCCTTTGTCGTAACCTCTTTGATCGGGCTCGTTATGGTGCGTGCGAGAGCAAGCCCCACGAACACACTTACCAACAGTGCGACAATTGTGCCTGAAAAGAGAATGGAGCGCACATCGCCCAAAGTCCCGTATATCCCTTCAAGCGAGCCTACAAGGTACACTGCCCCTGATACACGGCCGTCAGAACCCACCGGGACCACGGAGTGAAGATACCTTTCACCCGAGCGCGGATCAACTCTGGTCATCTCGGCAGGATATCCTGCCAGGGCCCTAGCTACTTGGGACTGAACTGCCAGGCGTGATATGGTTTCTATGCTGGTGCCGCTTATTACTACTCCTGACGCGTTAAATACCCCCACCTCGAACCCAGTTTGGCGACCAAACTCCGTGACAAGTTTGTGTACATATTCCTTGTCGGCGTCAGCCTCGAGGTATCTCTCAACAAAACCTGCCACGAGGTTTGCCTGGGTGGACAGGGTGTTAGAGAAGCTGGTCAAGTAATAATCCTCCAGCGACTGGAGCAGATAGTACCCTGCGATCTGCATAGCGAGGAGGATGAGCAGCACATATATTAACGCAAGCTTCCATTGGATGCTCTTTGACATTACTAGCCCCTCTTAAAATAGTAGCCGACCCCGCGCTTGGTATGGATGTACTTCGGATTGGACGGGTCATCTTCAACCTTCTCCCGCAGGCGCCGGATTGTCACATCCACCGTTCGAGTGTCGCCGAAATACGTGTAGCCCCAAACGTCGTCTAACAAGCTTTCTCTGGAAAATACCTGGCCTGGATGCATCGCCAGATACTTCAGCAGTTCAAATTCCCTCTGCGAAAGGGCAACGGGTACGTCTCCTTTTTGCACTTCGTATGTATCCAGGTTAATGGTGAGGTCACCGCAAACGATTCGCCTGTCCAGAATCTGACCTGGGAATGAAGCCGCACGACGCAGGATCGCCCGCACGCGTGCCATCAGTTCTCTCGGGCTGAAGGGTTTAGTGACATAATCATCCGCACCCATTTCAAGACCAAATACCTTGTCGAGCTCGTCGTGTTTGGCGGTGAGCATCAGTATGGGTACGTTTGTCCGCTTCCTTATTTCCTGGCATACAGTAAACCCGTCCCGGCCGGGAAGCATGATATCCAAAATGACGAGGGAGGGCTCTGCGCTGCGCGCAAGTTCGAGGGCGGTGTCCCCGTCGTAGGCTACCAGCACTTCGTATCCCTGCCGTTCAAGGTTGAATTTTATTATGTCTGCAATAGGCCTTTCATCATCAACCACAAGTATCTTTTCTGCCAAGAGCATCACCTCCAGGACTGAGCTACTTCGCTCTCTTGGGCTCCGAGTCCTGCACCGCGCAGGCGTTTACATAAAGTTTTCTTGCGGTACAGGCAGCAACCTTTCCACCTATGAAGTGTGCGGGCATCATTTAAGATCGGCCACACAGTGTGATCATCCCCTCACACGACAGATTTTGATTGACACCTGTTGCGGGATGAAGTAAAATACGTACAACCTCATCTCCTAGGCACAGGGGTGAGGTAGAGGCGCGGTTGGTCAAAAGTATTGCCTGGTAGAACGGCATCGATGACCAGGCAGGAA
>DYEP01000043.1 GCA_020725675.1 Symbiobacterium sp.
ATCAAGGTCAACGCCACCCGGATGGAGCTTTTGAAGCTGAAGAACCGGCTGAAGATGGCAAAACGGGGGCACAAACTGCTCAAGGACAAAAGGGATGAGCTGATGAAGCACTTTTTGCAGCGTGTGCGTGAAAACAAGGCGCTGAGGGAGGAACTGCAGCGCGTCCTCAAGGCTGCCTACGCAAAGATCAATGCAGCTGGCGCCATCATGGGACACGACGAGGTCAGGGCGGCCATCTCCGCGCCCGAAGCGGAGCTCGACGTTGACGTACAGTACCAGCACGTGATGAACCTCAGCGTTCCCGTATTGTCCTCAAAAAGGGAAGGAAACATCTACCCATACGGCTTTGCACAAACGTCAGGCGAGCTGGATCGCGCGCTTGAGGAACTTGACAAAGCCGTACCTATCATGCTGAAGCTCGCTGAGGTAGAGCGGGCTGTTGAATTGCTGGCTGATGAAATCGAAAAAACACGCCGCAGGGTGAATGCACTGGAGTATGTGCTCATCCCGGAACTGGCCGCAACAGTAAAGGATATTACTATGAAGCTGAGTGAGATGGAGAGGTCCAACGCAACACGACTTATGAAAATAAAGGATATAGTAAGGGCAAGATGAAGCAAGGGGCGGTAGTGCCGCCCCGTTTTCTTGTTTTATCTTGCAAAACCAAACATTGCAGGTGGGGAGCTGGGAATAAAACTACCCCTTTGCTTCCCATAATACGTGTAAGAGAAAATTTTACCAGTCAACGCAGGAGGATAGAGTCTTGGCTCAGATCATTGTAACGGGAGGAACCCGACTGACGGGCAGGGTCCGGATTGAAGGCGCAAAGAACGCTGTACTGCCCATCCTGGCGGCGGCCATCCTGTCGGATGAACCGAGCGTAATTAACGAAGTACCGCCACTTGAAGATGTCTGGACCATCATCGAACTACTAAGGAGGCTTGGCGTAAAAGCTACCTTTACCGGTGACCGCCAAGTAACCGTAGACCCTTCAGGTCTTCGACGGGTGCAGGCCCCGTACGAGCTGGTACGTAAAATGCGCGCTTCCCTTTTGGTACTAGGTCCTCTATTGGCACGGCTCGGGAGAGCCAAAAGTTCCCTGCCTGGAGGCTGTGCCATCGGATCACGGCCTATTGACCTGCACCTGAAGGGCTTTGACTCCCTGGGCGCCAGGATACGTATAGGCCGGGGGTTTGTGGACCTGAAAGTGCGATCGCTAATCGGCAACCGGGTTTACCTTGACTTTCCGAGCGTTACCGCTACTGAGAACATCATGATGGCGGCTACACTGGCGAAAGGGCAGACGATTATTGAGAATGCCGCAGAGGAGCCCGAGGTGGTGGATCTGGCCAGTTTCATTAATGCCATGGGCGGAAGGGTAGTTGGTGCGGGCACGAACGTGGTGAAGATCGACGGTGTGGAGAAGCTCAGCGGTACCGAGTACACGGTCATCCCGGACCGGATAGAGGCGGGGACATACCTGGTGGCTGCAGCAATCACCAGGGGCGACGTGGTGCTTGAAAACGTAGTCATCGAACACTTGAAACCTGTTGTAGCCAAGTTGAAGGAAGCAGGCGTAGAGATCATTGAGCTTAGCGAGAATGAAATCAGGCTAAACGCTACTGACAGGCCACGCGCGGTGGATGTTAAGACTATGCCGTACCCTGGTTTTCCCACTGATATGCAGGCTCCCATGATGGCACTCATGACCATTGCCGAAGGCACGAGCGTGATTTCTGAAACCGTGTTTGAGAACCGGTTCATGCATACAGATGAGCTTAAACGGATGGGTGCAGTAATAAAGATTGAAGGCAGAAGCGCAATCATCAAAGGACAGAAACGCCTATCCGGTGCCCCTGTCAGGGCTACCGACCTTCGCGCGGGCGCTGCTCTGGTATGTGCAGGTCTGGTCGCAGAGGGAAAGACTTTGATCTCCGAAGCAGGACACATCGACAGAGGATACTACGGCATAGTGCCAAAACTTGAGAGCCTTGGCGCGGATATACAGTACCTGAAGGACTGATGCTTCTTAATTGTATGGAATACCCATGACCCTCTCGGTTTCTTAGCTGAACAAGCCGGGTCATATTAAACTCCCTCCCCCAATATGATGGTGTGGAGGGATATTTTGTTGCCTTGGAGGATGTTACATTGAAGAGCACCATAGCCACCTTCGTACTGGCTTTGTTCCTGATCACCGTCGTGTTGCCGTCGCTCATCGTCCGAGGTTGCGATCTCACCGACGGGCGGAGGCTCCCCCCGAGGGAAGAAGCGGTAACTATCCGCGTGTTTCTGCATGAAAACGGAGAAGTTGTCACGATGGGTCTTGAGGAGTACATAAAAGGCGTAGTCGCGGCGGAAATGCCCGCTTCGTTTCACGAAGAGGCGCTGAAAGCACAGGCGGTGGTCGCCCGTACTTACGCTGTGGGACGGATGCGAGTGTTCGGAGGGCGCGGTTGCAGCCGGCATCCGGAGGCTGATGTTTGCACCGACCACACCCATTGCCAGGCGTGGATGAGCGCAGAGGCACAGAAGGCAAAATGGGGGATCATCAACTACTACAGATGGGCAGATAAGGTATCGTCAGCGGTGGAAGCCACTTGGGGGCTGATCATACTCTACCAGCACGAGATCATCGACCCTGTGTACCACTCCACCTGCGGAGGGCACACGGAAGACTCTGAGCTGGTATGGCAGGCTGCACTACCGTATCTGCGGGGAGTTCCATGCCCTTACGACACGCACTCTCCTCACATGAAGAGCACTGTATCTCTCCCCCTAAGTGAGGTGCTTCAGAGAATGAACGCCGTGTCAGGCAGGACTCCCGCCGTAGAAGTGTTAAGTAGGTCAGCGACCGGTCGGGTGTTGAGCGCTCGCGTCGGCACTGCGACCTACAAGGGTACGGAAGTGCGTGCAGCGCTGGGGCTCAAGTCCACACGCTTTGAGGTGACCCAGTCCGCAGACGTGCTCACTTTCAACGCCACGGGCTACGGGCACGGTGTGGGGTTATGCCAGTACGGCGCCGATGGCATGGCCCGTACGGGGAAGAGCTTTCGCGATATCATTACGTACTACTACCAGGGGGTGAGGGTGGTACCTCTCTTTGGTGAATGACACAGCGCGCTGAATAGGCGAGGAAAATGCTGGGGAGAATAAGCCACGGGGTGATGACACATTGAAGAAATACCCGTGGTCTTTTAGTTCCATCAGGTCCTTCGCCAGGCGAATCAGGTCTGCGATTCTTCCGGTATGGCGTTACGCTCCAAAGAGCAGGCGAGGGAGGCTTGCCCTGCTGGTCGTCGCCGTGGCAGTTGTGGTTGGAACAGTGGGTATACTGAGGTTCCAGAGTCCGAGGTTGGAGCTTCCCGCGCCGGAGCAACCGCCCGCGCTGCTGTCAGGGCCCGACCTGGAGGTGACGGAAAAACCCGAGCCCGAGGTCAGCATACTTGATACCGACCAGCCCACGGGCCCGCAGGATACGACAGAGGTTGATGCTGAGCCCGTATTGGAGGCTTTCGCGCCTGAAGCGCCGGGTCTTCCCAGGGTGGAGGAGAGCTTCATCTACTCCATGGTGGCCCCGGTTGAAGGAGACGTACTGCTTCCCTTCGGCTGGATCTTTTCCCCTGCCTACCGGGACTGGAGGTATCATACCGGTGTGGACATAGACTCCTATCTCGGTGAACCCATAAGAGCCGTGTTGGCGGGAACGGTGACAGACGTCACCACCGAAGGAAAGGTACTGAAGGTGGTCATAACTCATGCTGCAAACCTGCTGACGGTGTACACGAACTGCCAGGGAGTGAACGTTAAACCGGGTGACAGTGTGAAGAAGGGCGATGTCATCGCATATGTAGGTGAACCATCCGCCGACCATATCGACACGCCCCACCTGCACTTTGAAATCTTCTTTAACGATAACCGAGTGGACCCGCTGGTGTATCTGCCGTGACTTGGTAAGAGGCGGGACCGGCCCGTGCGGGGTATTGGCCATCCGCCCGCGGCCGGTATTTTTTGCTGAAGACCACATATACATATACAAAGCCGACGCAGCGAAGGGGGGCCAGTCCGGGTGAATGACATCATCTGGCAGAGGGCCAAGGAGATTGGTGAATACATCATTGCAACTGGTCAGACTGTTCGCGAGGCGGCGACCGTGTTCGCCGTTTCCAAGAGTACAGTTCACAAGGATGTTACAGAGAGACTTCCCCGGATCAACAAAGAACTGGCACAGAAAGTCAAACGTGTGCTCGAACACAACAAGTCAGAGAGGCACTTGCGCGGCGGCGAGGCGACAAGACGCAAATACGCTCAGGGATAGAAACTTAGTGGCAGAATAAAGGAAATGTGCTTGTGGTCGTAGAATGGTAAAACCGTGCCGCAAGGCCGGTAGTTTTGTTTAAGCAGAGGGGGGACAGGCCTGTGTTTGGTCTTTCCACTGATATTGGAGTGGATCTGGGAACCGCTACCGTCCTGGTCCATGTGAAAGGGCGAGGCGTTGTGCTCAAAGAGCCTTCAGTCGTCGCTATGGAGCAGGAAAGCGGTCGGATCCTGGCTATCGGCGAGGACGCGCGGCGCATGATAGGTCGTACCCCTGGAAACATCGTTGCTGTTAGACCGTTGCGTGATGGAGTCATAGCCAACTACAGCGTCACTGAGAGCATGCTCAAGTACTTTCTTTCGCGGGTATGTGGCAGACAAATGCTCTTCCGGCCCAAGATCATGGTGTGTGTTCCCTCCGGGGTGACGAGCGTTGAGAAGAAAGCCGTGCTCGAAGCGGCACTTCAGGCAGGTGCGTCCCGGGCATTCGTCATCGAGGAGCCGCTTGCCGCAGCGCTTGGAGCTGGTATCGATATCACAAAACCGTCGGGTTCCATGGTGGTGGACATCGGAGGGGGTACCACGGATGTGGCTGTGCTATCACTGGGTGGCATTGTGGTGAGCCAGTCTTTGCGTGTAGGCGGGGACAAGTGTGATGAAGCCATCATAAGGTGGGTCCGGAGAGAACACAACCTGATGATCGGAGAGCGTACTGCAGAAGAGATCAAGATCGAGGTTGGGACTGCTTTTCCTGGAGGCAGGGACGCGGCTATGGATGTAAGGGGCCGGGACCTGGTGAGCGGATTGCCCAAGACGATCACGATGAACTCAGACGAAGTGGCGGCTGCCCTATCGGAGCCCATAGAAGCGATCATGACATCTATTCATTCTGTGCTTGAAAGGACGCCCCCGGAACTTGCGTCCGACATCATTGAAAAAGGTATTGTGATGACAGGTGGAGGCTCGCTGCTTCATGGCCTCGACGTGTTTATTACCAAGCGTACGGGTGTACCGGCAAATCTTGCGGACGATCCTGTCTCCTGCGTCGCGATTGGCACAGGGAAGGCGCTTGAGTTTCCTGAAATTTATCAAGATCACGTCCAGGTACTGAAGCGTGTGCTTTAAGTAGAAATCTTTGCAGAAAGTTTTTAGAAAGAAGGAATTTGGCAAAACTGGTAGAACATAAACGATTACCAAGCTTTTCGAAAAAGGCAAACCCATCGAAAGGTGGGGGCGCAAAGTCACGGGTCTAACACCCTCCGGGTTATGACGGCCGGGCTGCCGAAAGTGACGGTACAGCAACCTGTTTTTCGGCAGTGCGGAAAGCAGGTTTTTTTGTTTGTTAGAAAGGAGGTGATCATATGGTAAGAGGCATACATACAGCTGCTTGCGCCATGATAGCAGAGCGGGAGAGGCTTGAGGTGACTGCAAATAACATTGCCAACAGTAGCACTGCTGGATTCCGAAAGGATCTGATCACGTTTGTGCAGGGGCGGAAGATGCAGATGTTCAGGGCAGGCGACGGATCCTACTCGTTTCCGTACGTCGGGGAGCTGGGCACGGGCTCTGTTGTTTTGGGGGTGAGCGTGAGCCAGGCGGCGGGTGCTCTTGTGTACACGGGCAACCCTCTTGACGTGGCGGTTTTGGGAGATGGCTTCTTTGCCCTGTCAAGCCCTGATGGTATCCGGTATACAAGGAACGGAGCCTTCAGCCTGGACTCGCAGGGCCGCCTGGTATCGCAGGAGGGCTACGCGGTTCTCGGGCGTGAGGGCGTCCTGCGCATCGAGGGCGAGGCAGAGATCGGGCCAGACGGTCAGGTCATGCAGGGGTCCACGGTGGTCGGCAGGCTTGCAATCTACCGCTTTAATGACCCTTCGGGGCTGATAAAGCGCGGGCAGACGCTGTTTGAACCCTCGGCGGCTTCCGGGCCCGCTATCTTAACAGACGGAAATCTTCGGGTAGGCTTTCTTGAATCATCCAACGTTAACCCCATGCAAGAGATGGTGAACCTGATTACTATCATGAGGTCCTACGAGGCATGCCAGAGGTATATGAGTGTTCAGGATGAAATGCTGTCTAAAGCGGTAAACGACGTGGCGAGGGTATAATAGGACTGGACTGCCAGGGAGGCAGGAGTCTTGGGATGGCCGACTGACTGAGGTCTCCCCCCTCTGCAATATACAAGGGAGGGCAATCAACGTGTTGAGAGCACTTTATACGGCTGCGACCGGCATGTACGCCCAGCAGCTCAATGTAGATGTTATCGCCCACAACCTGTCCAACGTGAACACTACGGGGTACCGGAGAAGCCGCGTGGAATTTCGGGACCTTGCATACGACATCATAAGGCCTGAAGTGGCCGGCGGGCCTCCCGCAGGCTACCAGGTAGGCCATGGAGTGGTGGCGCTATCCACCCCGAAATCCTACAGGCAGGGGAACTTTGAGCAGACCGAAAGAGATCTGGACCTTGCCATAGAAGGCAGAGGGTTTTTTCAGGTGAGGTTGCCGGACGGCACCACGGGGTATACCAGGGACGGCAGTTTTCAATTATCGGCCAACGGGAGGATCGTCACTCAAGAGGGAAACGAATTGATCATTCGCGGAAACGCCACCATACCGGCGGATGCCGAGCGCATTACTATAGACAGGGATGGAACGGTCATGGTGCTCACGGGGGCAAGTTCCACTCCGACTCAGCTGGGGACCATTGAACTGGCGTTTTTCCGTAATCCTGCGGGCCTTGAAAGCCGTGGAGGGAATGTAATGGTTGCCACCGTAGCGTCCGGGCAGCCTACTACCGCATCCCCGGGATCTCGAGGAGCAGGAGTGGTGCTGCAGGGGTATCTGGAGCGTTCCAACGTGCAGGTACTTGAGGAGATGGTAGGGTTGATCACGGCGCAGAGGGCATACGAGCTCAACAGCAAGGTGGTCTCTGCATCGGACGAGATGATGGGCATTACGAATAACGTCAGGCGAGGCTGATAAAAGATGAGAGTTCAGGGGACAACCCTGCAGGAGACTGCGTCCGCAGAGCAGCTCAGGCGTGCCTGCCAGGATTTTGAAGCACTGTTTATTCAGGAACTGCTGAAGTTCATGCCAGCTCCTCCGGGGAGCCCTGTGGCCTATCAGGATCTCGGGTACTGGGAACTGGCACGTTCGCTCGCATCAGCGGAAACACTGGGGATCGGACGAATGCTTTATGAATGGATGAACCGACACGGCTAGGGCTTGAGTGCAAGCCCGCTTTTTTTGTTGGAGGGTGAAGCCAAATCGTGTAGAATATAGAGGGAGTGACAGTGAGAATTGGAACGTATATACGAGGCGACGGACATTCTTAAGGTGATTCCACACAGGTACCCCTTCATTCTGGTAGATAGAGTGATACAGCTGGAGGAGGGGAAAAGGGCTCTTGGAATAAAGTGTGTGTCGGGAAACGAGCCATTTTTCCAGGGGCACTTCCCGGGGAACCCCGTAATGCCGGGCGTTTTGATCCTGGAGGCGATGGCGCAGGTTGGAGCTTTTGTACTCCTTGCTATGGAAGAGAACGCCTCAAGGTTACCTCTATTTGCTGGGGCTGACAAAGTCCGGTTCAGGCGAATAGTAAAACCGGGAGATGTGCTGGAACTCGATGTGACGCTGGAACGTTTCAGAGGGCGCGTGGGCAGAGGTAGTGGTATCGCGCGAGTCGGCCAGGAGGTGGCTGCTGAAGCACAGATCCTGTTTGCGCTTTCATAAGTTAGTGATATATACCGCTCATCTGGAGCAGGATGAGGGACCGGCCCGATGATTCCTCGGCAACCCCCGCCTTCTGGCGGCACTGGTGCCAAGCCCGGCAGAGTGGTTATGGCGCATCTGGCCATATTCCAGTTCTGGAGGATGAGACATTAGAAACCCTCGAGGACGGGGGGATTTTTTTGTGGGGGGGATGGGATTGATTGAGGCATTGTGCACTACTGGAATAGGCAGCCTACCGCTCCTGGACGCCCGGGAGGCCGTGAACTACGTTATTGAGAAGTTTCCGTACATGCCGTACTGGCCCCAACTACCGAAGACGGGGCCGGCTGAGAGCATGTACCTCCAGTTTATGAACGGTTTCCCCAGGGACGGGAGGGAAAGCCTTGTTTTACACGAGCAGGGCATTGAACAGGTGCTCGCCGATTATCTTGACGGACGCACCCTTTTGCCCGAGCGGGATGCTGCAAAAGGACTTTACTATCTGCTGGACCACGTAACTGAGACGACAAGGCCGAGGTTCATCAAGGGACAGGTTACCGGGCCCATATCTATGGGACTTCAGGCCCGTGACCGGAAGGGCCGCCCTGCGCTGTATGACCGTGGGCTCCAGCAAGCGATCTGCGCTCAGCTGAGCATGCACGCGCGCGGTCAGGCAGAGGCGCTGTCTTCGGTGGGCATGGATGTGATTATTTCAATAGATGAGCCGTATCTCACAACACTTGGGTCCGGTTTTTTCGCCTACGACAGCGCTATGGCGGAAGAATACATTGTATCGGTATTGCGTTCTATCTCCTGCTCACGAGCCCTTCACTGCTGCGGGAATACCGACTGGAGCATGGTGCTCGGCCTGCCTTTGGACATAATATCTTTTGATGCATATGGATATTGGGAGCAGTTTTGCGCATATGCTCCAGAGATACGTACGTTCCTGGAGCGCGGTGGCTACATCGCATGGGGGATGGTGCCTTCTACGGAAGATATAAACCGGGTGACAGCAGTATCTATCGGTGAGCAGTTTATCGGTATTTTAAGGACGCTCTCCCAGAAGGGACTCGATCCGTTCCTGGTCGTTGATAGAAGCATCCTGACGCCCAGCTGCGGACTGGGGTCATTAACACCCGGCGAAGCGCGCAAAGCCATCTCCATGTTACAGGATCTGCAGGCATACCTAAGAGGCAAATACCTGGCAGGATCCCTGTTGAAAAAATAGCAGGGGGGAGAGAGATGTCTTTAGGGAGAAGGTATCTATTTACGTCCGAGTCGGTGACTGAAGGGCATCCAGATAAGATCGCCGACCAGATCTCCGACGCGGTGCTTGACGCCATTTTAGAAAAAGACCCTGACGCCCGGGTCGCGTGTGAGACAACGGTAAAGACGGGGCTCGTGCTGATCGCAGGTGAGATATCATGTGACTGCTATGTCGACATGCCCCGCCTTGTGAGGAACACCCTCAGAGATATCGGGTATACCAGGGCGAAATATGGTTTTGACTGTGATACATGCGCAGTGCTCACATCCATCGATGAACAGTCGCCTGACATTGCGCTGGGTGTGGACCAATCATTTGAAGTAAAATCGGGCGGAAAAGATGCCGATGAAATAGAAAAGACAGGTGCGGGCGACCAGGGTATGGTCTTCGGGTTTGCCTGCAAAGAAACACCTGTACTGATGCCGATGCCGATATACCTGGCGCACAAACTAGCGAGGCGTCTTGCGGAGCTCAGAAAGACCCGCGAGCTGACGTACCTGAGGCCGGACGGCAAGACGCAGGTAACGGTGGAATACGTAGACGGTATTCCGGCCCGCGTACGCTCGGTGGTCATCTCCGCGCAGCACAAACCGGAGGTCGAGCTTAAGCGCATCAGGGGAGATCTGGTGGAAATGGTGGCGCGGCATGTGATCCCACCTGAACTCTTGGATAACGAAACAGTCTTTTACGTAAACCCGACCGGGAGGTTCGTAGTGGGTGGGCCCCTGGGCGACGCAGGGCTTACAGGCCGCAAGATCATCGTGGACACCTACGGAGGGTACGCACGGCACGGGGGCGGCGCTTTCTCAGGGAAAGACCCCACAAAAGTAGACCGATCCGGCGCATATGCGGCCAGGTATGTGGCAAAGAACATTGTGGCCGCAGGGATAGCGGACAAGTGCGAGATTCAGATCGCATACGTGATCGGGGTTGCGCGTCCAGTGTCTATCATGGTCGAGACCTTCGGGACTGCTGTCATTCCCGAGGAGCAAATCGTCCAGCTGGTGCATGATCATTTTGATCTGAGGCCCGGTGCCATAATCAAGCGGTTTGACATGAAAAGACCAATATACCGCCAGGTCGCGGCGTATGGACATTTTGGCCGAGAGGACCTTGACCTTCCTTGGGAAAAGACTGATATGGTGGAAGTGCTGAGAAAGCAGGCAGGGCTGCTGTAAACCCACACCTCCCCCCTTTTTTGAATACTATGGTATTGGACTGGGGGGAATGGGCGTGGATTGGTTGATGAACGCAGTCATTTACCTGCTGGCGTTGTACGGGGCTATTCTGTTAGTGGGTTACCTGACTGCTACCTTCCCGGGGCGGGTACGCTCCGCAGGGACCATGTTTGTTGTGCTGACCAAGAATGAAGAGGACTCCATCGAGCGGCACGTGAGAACCCTGATGACCTTGTTGGACTGGAAACGCCCGGGTGTTGACTTCAGGCTGGTGGTAGTGGACCTGGGTTCAAACGATAGGACTCAAGAGATTATTGCCAGGCTTACGAAGTATCGGGACGCATGTGTGGTATGCGCAGACGGCGGAGAGAGCATCGCACAGAGAATTGTGGAGCACAGGCCGAGAGCCATCGTGCTGGTACGGTCATCCACGCTTGATCCGGAAGAAGCTTTCAGCGCTGCGCTGCGCCTGTTTGAGCCGGGAAAGGAATGTGCTGCCTTCTGGATCTAAGAACTTGAAGGAATAGACCTTTGTGTGAAGAAACACATGGGCATAAGACAGCTGGGGGATCATGCATGAGTCCGGTTTCGAGGTCCGCGGAGCGTTACAAATGGATTGTTGGCGTGGCCGGGCTGGTTGTGCTGCTTATCCTCACCCCATTTGTGGGAAGATTGGATGGACGAGCCTTCCTATTCTTTGCCACCCTGGCTACCCTTGGAGAATGCTTGCTCATTAAGCTGCCCCACCAGGGCGGGCGGATCAGCATCACCTTTGCCGTGCTGTTTCCCAGTTTTATCCTGTTTGGGCCGGTGGTGGCGGCCTGGATTAACGTGATCGCCAGCTTTATCAGCAGTTCATTGCTTCACAGGAGACCCATCTCAGTCGTCCTGTTCAACATGGGCCAGTATGCGATGTGCATGGTAATTGCAAGCGGGGCGTACCTCGCACTCGGGGGTTCGTTCGGGGTAATTCCTTCCGTTATGAGCGCGGTAGCGTTTGTACTCACTTATTTTGTGACAAACCACCTTTTGGTCAATACCTACTTTTCAATCCTTCTGAAAGAAAAGTACGGGCCGCTTCAATGGCTTGAATCAATCAAGTGGGATGGGCTCAACCATGCGATGACCATCCCCCTTTCGGTGCTGATGCTAG
Organism: Symbiobacterium sp.; assembly: GCA_020725675.1. Classification (GTDB taxonomy): domain Bacteria; phylum Bacillota; class Sulfobacillia; order DUSP01; family DYEP01; genus DYEP01. Next base: position 11,633 of record DYEP01000043.1, read on the forward strand.
TGCTGTATATCGAAAAAGGTATGTTCGCTTCGGCCGTGGTGTTCCTTTCGGTACTCGCCATCGCATATATCCTTCGGATACAGATGGAATTGGCGCTGGCCAACCAGGAACTGGCAGCGCTATACTATGCGGCACAGGAACTGAACTCCACACTGGATGTAAGCAGAATCTTTTCGGTCATGCTTGAGACGATGAGGCGGCTTATGGATTTTCACACGTGTGCGCTGTTGCTTTGGGATGAGCAACGTAAGGAACTGAATGTGGTCATGGTACAAAACCCGACAGAAGAACTGAACGAGTGCTGCACGTTCAGCCTGGCGGATGGGGTCTTGGGCAGTGTGGCTGAAACAAAGAGGGCACAGATTCTAGATGACATATCCACCGAACCGCAGAATCCCTGGAAGAAGGAAGGGGGTTCTGGGCTAAAATCCCTGCTCGTCGTGCCGCTTGTTGTCGAGGACCATCTTGTGGGTGAACTGGTTGTGGGCAGCACCGGCAAGGGTGAGTTCACGCCTGAACACTTGAGGCTGAGCACCATCCTGGCGAGCCAGGCAGCCATCGCCATAGAGAACGCCATCCTTTACTCACGGACAGAGCAGATGGCGATAACCGATCCGATGACCGGACTTTACAACTATCGCTTTTTCTACATGAAGATGAGCGACGAACTCCGAAAGGCAAAACGCACGGATACGCCGCTGTCCATAATATACTTGGATCTTGATGATTTTAAAAAATACAACGACGCCTACGGTCACTTGGTGGGCGACGAGATACTCCGAGAGTTTGCTAAAATTTTGAGCGAGGCGGTCAGGGATTGTGACGTGGCTGCCAGGTATGGCGGGGACGAGTTCGTTGTGCTTCTGGCAGGCACTGACTTGCAGGGCGCAGAACACGTGGCGGCGCGGATCAAGAGCACCGTAGAATCCCATGAGTTCATTAAAGACCACGTCGCAGGTCCGGTTTCTTTGGGCGTCAGTGTGGGTGTGGCGTCCTACCCCGAACACGGCGGCACAGAGAGCCTGCTCATTGCGTACGCCGACAGAGCAATGTTCGCGATGAAGAAGGCCGCATCATAAGAGCGAGGGATGAACATGCTGAAGAACTGCCCCATCTGCGGCAAGGTATACCCAGACAGCGGGGGGAGGGCGTGTCCTGATTGTATCAGAGAGGAGAACGAGCAGTACCTCATTGTCAGCGAATATTTAAGAGACAACAAGGGAGCTTCAGTCTCTCAGGTGGCTGAGCACACGGGTGTGCCGGAACGACAGATCCTGAAGTTCTTGCGGGAAGGTCGGTTGGAGATAACCGGCTCAGGAGAGGCGCTGCTCCAATGCCGGCTTTGTGGAAAACCCATCGTAGCAGGCCAGGTGTGTGAAGAGTGCTTAAGGCTCTTCGATGTGGATTCCAGGACGAAGGCAGAGAAGATGTTTTTGGCCTTATCAAGCAGAAAGAAAGAGATACGATGAGATATTCTGCTCTAGTTATACTATACGGCCAACAACGGGGCTAAAGATGGCCCCTTAATCTTTCGATAGATAATCCGAAGATGTACCCAAAGAGGTGGGTCGGATGAAAATTTCCAAAAACCAGATGGATGAAGTGATAAGAGCGTATCTGAAGGCACCCCGCACAGAAAAGCAGTCGCAAATAGGTACGGCCAAGGGCGAAAAGACACGTATGGATAGGGTGGCGCTGTCGTCAGAGGCCCAGAGGCTTGCAGACTACGTGAGCCTGGCAAAGTCCCTTCCGGAAGTACGCAAGCATCTTGTGGAAGAGATCGCCAGACGGCTGGACAGCGGAGAATACAACGTGGGATCGTACGAGATTGCCGAGAAGATGCTGGCAAGAGAGCTGGCTGACAGCCTGGAGTGAAACGGGGGGTTCTTTATGGAACAGCTGGTGGATGCTATCATCGGAACGCTGGACCAGCAGGTTGTGCTCTACGAGGACCTCTACAGCCTATCCCAGAAGAAGCACGAGCTGCTGGTGGGCAGGGATCTCCAGGCGCTTGACAAGATTGTCTCTGCAGAAGAACTGCTGCTTATTAAGGCAGGCCGGCTGGAGGAGCGCCGCATGTCGCTACAACGGGAAATCGCGACCAGATTGGGTCTGGATGAGGACACTACCACCTTTGACCAGATGGCACAGGCGCTTGATGCTGGTAGGCAGGTTGCACTCTCCAATGCAAAGCAGCAGCTGTTTGAGGTATTCGAGAAGCTATCCCTGCAGAACCGGATGAACATGGAGCTGATTATGAATTCCCTCCGGTACATCGACTTTTCCATTCGCACCATGACAGGAGGCCAGACCGAGGCCATCTTCGACACGAAGGCATAAAGAGGGGAATGACAGCATGACAAGTCAGTTCTTTGGCATTGAGATAGCCCGCCGTGCGATGGATGCTCAACGGAGAGCGATGGAAGTGGCGGGCCATAATATTGCCAACGCAAATACCAGGGGTTATTCAAGACAACGAGTAAGTATGACCACTACGCCTCCTTTGGTGCTGCATGGAGCGGGTGTGAGAGGAACCATTCAGGTCGGGACCGGTGTGCGCGTAGAGGATATAAGGCGAATACGAAACGCTTTCCTCGATTTCCAGGCAAGAAGGGCCCAGGCCATGCTAGGCCAGTGGCAGACCAGGGAGGAAATCCTCTCGGAAGTGGAGGCGCTCATCAACGAACCTTCAGAAGCTGGGCTCCGTTCGGTGCTCGACCAATTCTGGGAGAGCCTGCAGGAGCTCGCGAACAACCCGGAAAGCCGGGCGGTGCGCACCACTGTCATCAAACAGGCCCAGACTCTAGCCGTTGCTTTCAGGCACCATCGGCAGGTGCTGACCGAACTTGTGTCCAGCATCAACCTGTCAATAGAGGCCAAGATCGGCGAGATCAATGCCACCGCGCGGCAGCTTGCAGCCGTAAACGAGCAGATACAGCGCGCTGTGGTGGCGGGCCAGTCTCCCAACGACCTCATGGATGAAAGAGATCGGCTGGTCGAACAGCTGGCCAAATCTGCGGGCGCCGTCGCCATGCCGTCAAAGAACCACACGGTAGATGTGCTTGTGGGCGGAGGCGTGCTGGTCTCAGGGAGCAACTTCCAGCAGATCGAGTTGCTTTCGGACGGCATCTTGAAGTGGCAGGGGCTTGCTCTCCAGGTAAAGCCCGAGGCCGGACAGCTGGCGGGCTATCTTCAAATGAGAGACAGCGTTATTCCTTCGCTGGTGGAAGAACTGGACACACTGGCTTCTTCCATAATCAGCTACATGAACAGCACGCATAGTACAGGATTTGACCGGGACGGCAATCCGGGCGAAGAGTTCTTCGTTGGGTCGGGCGCCTGGGACATTGCGGTTTCCCCTGCCCTTGCCCAAAACCCAGACAGAATTGCTGCCTCCGGGACCGGTGACGTAGGAGATGGCTCGGTGGCGCGCCGCATGGCCCGTTTCAGACAGGAGGCCATCGTCAGCGGAGCGTCGGTGGATGACTTTTTCCGGGGCTTCATCGCTGGTATAGGGGTGCTGAGCCAGGAGGCTAAACGGCTTTCAGAAAACCAGATGCTGCTGGTTGAACAGATTGAATACCAGCGTGAGTCCATTAGCGGGGTGTCGCTTGACGAAGAGGTGGCGGAGCTGTTGAAGTATCAGCATGCGTTCAACGCAGCTGCACGGGTTATTAACTCCTGCGATGAAATGCTCGAAGTAATTATTGAGAGGATGGGCAGAGTAGGACGCTAGGAGGAAAGTACCATGCGTGTGACCGGTACTATGATGGTGAACAGATTCTTGTCGGACGTGATGCAAAACCGCAAAGCTCTCACCGAACTTCAGCACAGGATGTCTTCGGGAAGGCAGATACGTTTTCCTTCGGACAACCCGGTGGGCACCTTGAACGCGCTCAGGCTGCGGAGCAAGATTGCCCAGACGGAGCGGTTCTCCGCCAACATAAAAGAGGCTGAGGACTGGCTCGTAACGACGGAATCCGCGGTGAGCACAGCACTTTCGTACGTGATGCGTATGAAGGAACTGGCAGTGGGCGGTGTCAACGGCGCCATTGGCGAAGCGGGCAGGCAAGCCATGGCGCACGAGGCAGCTGTTATACGTGACGGGCTAATTCAGACCGGAAATACGACCCACGGGGACAGGTACGTATTTGGTGGGCACCGCACTTTGACCAGACCGTTTGAGGCCTCTGGAGCGGTCGGCACTCACGAAGGGGACATCACCAGGGAGGTGGGCGATGGCGAACTTGTCAAGATCAACGTATCTGGCATCGACACCATACAACCCGCCATCCTTGCTGTTGACAGTCTCATCCAGGCCCTCAATGATGCTGATATCGACGCGCTCTCCACTACGGTAATGGAATCTATCGAATCAGTCATCGATAACCTGACGGCCACCTTGTCAGAACTGGGGGGACGGATGGTTCAGCTATCCCTGACTCAGGAACGTCAACAGCTGATCAAGCTGAACTCGGAGCAGTTGCTTTCGGAGACGGAGAACGCCGACTTTGCTGAGACCGTCACTTTGTTTAAGGCCCAGGAGTATGCGTACCAGGCGGCCCTTTCAGCAGGGGCGCGGATCATTCAGCCGTCACTCCTTGACTATCTCAGGTAGGGGGGCCGAACATGGAGATAGAGACCACGAGATTTGGGGTTATCCAGTACAGGGAGGAAGACGTGCTGACCTTTGCTGACGGGCTTTTGGGGTTTGCAAACTCCAAACGGTATATTATAATCGACGTAGGTAGTTCTACCGCCTTTAAGTGGATGCAATCACTGGATCAACCTGAGATTGCCTTTATTGTGATTCGCCCCGACTGCTTCAGGGCAGACTACGATCCAGACATTGCGCACGCCGACCGTGAAGCGCTAAAGATCGACAGTCAAGACGAGGTTGCGTGCTTTGCGATCGTATCAGTTCCCAGATCGGACCCGCAGCGGATGACTGCCAACCTGCGCGGCCCGCTGGTGATCAACCTGAGTAAGCGGATAGGGCGCCAGGTTGTGTTGACCGATGAGAGGTATACCACACGTCACCCCATAATCGAAGAATACCGGGCATTGGCTAGCCGCGGTGTCCAGCCGACCAGTAACGCTTCCTGACCACGCCATCAGCCAAGGAGGGCGCGCTATGCTTGTTCTTACCAGGAAGGTGAACGAATCCATATTGGTGGGTGACTCCATTGAGATCATGGTAGTGGAGATCAAGGGCGAGCAGGTGAAACTGGGCATCAAGGCGCCCGCTGCTACCAGAATCTACAGGCAAGAGGTGTTTGAGGAGATCGAACGTGAAAACAAGCGCGCTGCCCAAGCCCCACTCGTCGGGGCAGACCAGCTGGCGGAGATCTTGCAGCACAAGTGACAGTTGCAGGCTTGGCACCCGGGTGAAACCCGGGTCTTTGATTTTTCAGGACCTCATTTATATCTATGGGACCGCACGGAATATGCTCCATCATTGTGGAAATGTAAAGGGGAAAAATCCACCATTACGCCATGTGTGCGTTTTTCGCAAACTGGTACTGAAGTGTCCTGGCAGTCCTTCCGATATAGAGAGTGAAAACAAATTGTGCAGTCCTTCGGTTCCGGCGCCGGACAAGAGGATGCATACCCCGGCCATCCCGTGCCGCCAGGCGGTTCGGCCGACCGCCTGGGCGGTAAGGGACAACATCAACACCCTGGGCAGGGAGGCTCAGGGAAAAACATCAAGGAGGATGAAAAGCGAATGGGTCTTCGGATTAACACCAACATTGAAGCGCTGAACTCGCACAGGAATCTTTCGGTAACGGCAGGGGCGCTCTCCAAGTCGATGGAGAGACTGTCCTCCGGACTACGCATCAACCGCGCGTCAGACGACGCAGCAGGGCTTGCGATTTCGGAGAAGTTGAGCAGCCAGGTAAGAGGTCTGAACCAGGCCATAAGAAACGCCCAGGATGGCATTTCCCTCATTCAAACGGCTGAAGGTGCGTTGAACGAAACTCACAACATTCTCCAGAGAATGCGCGAACTAGCAGTTCAGGCTGCAAACGGAACGCTGTCAGATGACGACAAGTCTGCAATTCAGGAAGAGATCGCCCAGCTTATAGATGAAATCGACAGGATCGCGGATACCACAGAATTCAACACCATGCAGATTCTAAACGGAACTGCAGGAACCATCACGTTCCAGATCGGAGCCAACTCTGGCCAGACCATCGACGTGGTTCTGGATTCAATGAAAGCCGCATCGCTTGCTGTAGACGGAGTAGATGTTACAGCCGACGCGGATGCAGCCATCACCTCGCTTGACGCAGCCATAAAGACCGTATCCACTGAACGCGCCAAGCTCGGTGCTTTGCAGAATCGACTGGAGCACACCATCGCTAACCTCGGCGTGGCATCGGAAAACCTGCAGGCAGCCAACTCACGAATCAGAGACATTGACATGGCTCAAGAGATGATGAATTTTACCAAACTCCAGATCTTGCAACAGGCGGGTACGGCCATGTTGGCTCAGGCGAACATGGCGCCCCAGGCGGTGCTGCAGCTGCTCGGATAAGCGCCTATCAGGGTGGGCGGCCGGCTCTCAGGCCGGCCGCCTCGTCGTCAACAGGAGGTTTCAGCTCATGAAGATCACCTACCTTCTGGCCAGTTCGGATATAACCGGGGGCGCGCGCGTCATCTTTGAGCACGTGAACCGCCTGATTGATAGGGGGCACCGGGTACACGTAGTTTCTCAGGCTGCTGGCCAGCCAGAGTGGTTTGACCTGAAGACCGAAGTGATCCCGTGCTCTGGTGACATGGCTTCATGCATACCGCCGTCCGATGTCGTCGTCGCCACCTTTTTTACACATGCGCGTCAGGCGCTCGCCGCTAAGGAAGCAGTCTGCTATTACCTGGTCCAGGGCGACGAGTTGTTTTTTGGGGAAGAGATGCAGCTTTCTGAGAGGAAACGGCTATCTGACGAATCATACAGGCTCCCCCTGAAGATGCTTTCGGTCTCGGGATGTGTATCAAGACGCCTCAAAGAGCAATACGGCCGGGAGTCGGTGAAGATCGGAAACGGGGTGGACGTGGACCTGTTTTCTCCACGTGCCCGGAAGGTCCGCAGCACACCCGGGATACTGGTGGTCGGCAACGAGAAACTGAAGTTCAAAGGAATAGACGATATCTACAGGGCGTCAAAGAACCTCAGGTCTGAAGGCGTGGAGTTTGAGCTGGTCCGGGTGTCGCAGACAGAGTTTGTGAACACGGACATCCCGTGTGAAGTGATCGTCCGGCCGAGCCAGGAAGTACTGGCACAGACGTATTCCGATTGTGATATTCTTGTCTCCGGCTCACACTACGAGTCGTTTTCCCTTCCTCCCCTTGAGGCCATGGCCTGTGGCACTGCCGTGGTGACCACCGACAACGAAGGCGTGAGGGAATACGCCGTACACGGGGAAAACGCGCTGCTTGTGCCCGTGAGAGATGCCAACGCTATGGCTGGTGCCATCAGGCAATTGATCGAGTGCCCGGAGCTTCGGCAAAGGCTGGTCAAACGGGGAAGAGAGACGGCCCTTGAGCGTTCCTGGGACAGGGTCATCGACAGGCTGGAATACACCTTCGAAAAGGACTGCCATACCAGGAAAAGACCGCGGATAAGCCTGTGCATGATTGTAAAGAACGAGGAAGAGAACATCGGGTTGTGTCTGAAAAACGCCGCTCCCTGCGTTGACCAAATGGTGGTGGTGGACACAGGCTCCGTCGACAGGACGGTGGAAATAGCCGAAGAGCACGGTGCCACGGTTTACCACCACCCGTGGGAAAACGACTTTGCCAGGGCCAGAAACCAGAGCCTCTCATATGCGACAGGCGATTGGGTACTCTGCCTTGATGCCGACGAGGTATTGTCGCCGCCTAATTATCGCCTGCTTGCTGACGCAGTCGTTCAGAAAAAGTTTGCAGGCCTTTACTTCAACATCCTATCTTGCTCTCACGACGGAGTTGAGACATTTTCGCTGCTATCGTGCAGGCTCTTCAGAAACTGGCCCTCATTCAGGTTTGAAGGTGCGCTGCATGAACAGACTACTCCGTCTATACTGAAGCGGGGGAAAATAGGCCGGTCAGAGGTAAATATCCTCCACTATGGCTACCTGGATTTCTACATGATGCAGAAGGATAATAAAAATCGTAATATTGCCATTCTCCGGCAGGAGAAAATGAGAAAGCCGGGAGACTGTCTCACCCTGTTCAACCTGGGCCGGCAGCTTGCTGGCATGCAACGTTGGCAGGAAGCTCAACATGTGCTCTTTCAAGCATGGAAACAGGTGAAAGATCATCGCCTTGCTTATACTGCAGTACTCGCGCTGGAGATGGCCAGTTGCCTTCACAATTTGGGACAGGGGCACAAAGCACTTGGCATCTTAAACGAGGCGCTTTTACACCATCCTGGATTCACAGATCTGGTATACGCCAGATCTGTTGTCAAGAGGGGGATGGGAGATCTGACGGGTGCTGCCGAAGACCTCGCTACCTGTGTGAGGATGGGCGATGCACCCGACATTTATCCTCATGTATTTGGTCGAGGAAGCTTCCGGGCTCTCTCGGACCTCGGTGAAATCGCTGCAGAGATCGGTAACAAGAGGACGGCCAGGCGGATGTTTGAGAGGGCGCTGCAGATCCACAGGGAGCACGCTCCAGCAGCTGCAGGGTTGGTATCCTTGCTATTGGACATACAGCCTGATGTCATTGAAGCAGACTTGGGCAGTGTGATAGACCTTACGTCGCTTAGTGTCCGCAAGGCCGCCCTTAGTGTTCTGAGGGCGAAGGGCCGTCTTTCACTGGTGGGCCGATACTTCCCGCACGAAGCAAAAGGCACAGAACTTGCGCTAGCTATGATACGGGTCGGCAGGTACCAGGAAGCCTGGGACACCCTGATGATATCACCTGAAGAAGACGCGGTACGAGCGCCCGTGTTCGCCATTTGTGCTGCGAAGGGTGATGCGGCTCGATGCAAAGAGCTGCCTTCGGCCATTTCACCCACAGTAATGAGCTATATCAGGGCCATGTCAGGCAAGCTAGAGCACTGTGCGATGTTTGACGGAAACACGGCTGCCTGGGCGCTGCTTTCCCACTTACTTGAACTTAGAGAGTTTACCCTGTTTGAAAGGGCGCTTTGCCTGGCACAAAGGGTGTTTGACGATGCAGACCTGCATGTAGCGCTCTCTGATCTGTACCGGACGCACGGGTATTACGAGTCGGCAGTCGAGGAGGGCTTACTGGCTGTTCGAGCTGGCTGCAAAGAGCCCAGGATATATCGCATGCTCGCAGACGCAGCAAGACAAAAAGGCCTGCATGACGACGCAGAACTGTTTAATCAAGCGGCCCTTGAGCTTAGAGGGAACAGGGCGGTTTAGGGGGTGCGCTAGCGTGAAGGTTTCGGCTTTCAAGAATGTTCCGGAGACGAGGGTATATCAGGAACTGGAAAGCAGGGTAGATCGAACGGACGCGCAAGTGTATTCGACAAGGTCGCCCGCCTGGGATTTCCTGCTTGACGAAATGAACAGGGATCTTGCACCTGGGACTGTACGATATGACTACGGCATTCACGAGGCATCCAACAAGCCTGTAGTGTTTGTAAGGGACGCGCAAACCGGTGAAGTGTTGAGGATCATCCCGCCAGAACAGTTGTTGCGAGTGTTTGCAAGGATCCTTGAATATATCGGCTTGATACTGGATGAACGCTGCTAAGGAGGGGTGCACATGGCAGGTATCACGGTAAGCGGGCTGGGCTCCGGGGTGAACTGGTCACAGATCATCGAACAACTGATGGCTCTTGAAAGAAGACCAGTTAATGCTCTTGAAAAGAAGAAGACCGAACTTGCTGCGGCAAGAACCGCGTGGGAATCTCTCTCGACGAGGCTTTATAAGCTGTCAGAAAAGGTGACACTCCTTTCTTCACCATCCACATATCAGGCAAAGAGCGTCACAAACCCTTCGCCGGGCGTGGTGAACGTTAGTGCTTCCACTTCAGCTCAGCCAGGTACTTACCGGGTAAGGGTAAACACCCTGGCTGCTGCGCATCAGGTTGCGTCGAAAAGGTTTCAGGACCTCAGTCAGCCTCTGGGCCTCACAGGTAGATTTTCGGTCAATTCTGTGGAGATTTCTGTCACGGCAGACGACACGTTAGAGACCATAAGGGCTAAGATGAATCGGATTGAAGATGCGCCGTTCACGGTACAGATGATAGACAACCGCCTGGTGTTTACCATGTCCCGAACGGGGTCGCAGAACCAACTCATTTTTGAAGACGATCCCGAGACAGGCATCCTGCTGAACCTTGGAGTCCTTGAACCTGACGGGAGTTTCTCTACGCTAATCAGTGAACCCGCCGATGCAAAGGTATGGATAAACGGACTGGAAGTAACGAGGGAAAGTAACATACTGAGCGACGTCGTGCCAGGCTTGACGTTCACTCTGTTTGAAGAGACTGATGCAGAGATTTCCATTACGATTCAGGCTGATCACGATCACACTATTTCGCGGGTCCGTGAGTTTGTCGCCGCCTACAATGATACGTTGTCCTGGATAGGGACGAATCTGGGCGCGGGCAGTCTTGCAGGAGATGTGACGCTTCGCCGCATAGAGATGAACCTCCGTTCCATGGCCAGTTTTGTTCTCGGAGATGAGGCGCTTCCTTTCCGCGTGTTGCGAGATGTAGGGTTATCCACTGTGGACAAGAAAGGATTGCTACAACTGGATGAAGCTGCGCTCAGAAAAGCTCTTGAGACAGACGGTGCGGCGGTACAAAGGTTTTTCTATGGGGACGGTAAGGGAGGTTTTATCCCGACATTGCAGGAGACGCTATCCGTGGTAACGGACAAATATGAAGGTATTATAGCGAGCCGGCAAAGAGGGCTCAAGCTCCGGATGGCCGATATTGAAAAGCAGGTAGAGCGGATGAATCAACGCCTGGAAATCAGGGAATCCAAGATGATACGGGAGTTTGCCGCTCTTGAAAAGGCATTGAGTACCATGAATGCTCAGAGCACCTGGCTTGAGGGTCAGCTTGCGAGCCTCACAAACCTTTACTGGGGAGGAAGAAGATGATCAAAGCAGCGGATCGATACAAATACATCCAGGTCATGACGGCTTCACCGGGACGCTTGGTGCAGATGATGTTCGATGCGGCAGTCCGTGGGTGTGCGAGGGCGAAGACCTCGCTTGACCAGGGCGATGTACTGGGGGCCAGAAAGCACCTTCTTTTGGTCCAGGACATTGTGGTAGAGCTGCGCTCCGCACTAAATCTGGAGTCGGGTAATATCGCCGAGGCACTGTGGGGGCTGTATGACTATGCCTATCAGCGTCTCGTTCATGCCTCGGTCAGCGGCGACGAAAAGGCGCTGGGCGAAGCCCAGATGGTCCTTTCTGGCCTCCGAGACGCGTGGAAGGAGATGCTTGAGGGGAGAGGCGAAGATGGGTGAAGAGAGCCTTCCTGACCTGTATGACCAGCTACTAGAAGTCACCCGAGGTATCAGCGAGAAACTCTCAGCCGGACAGGATATTCAAGAAGACCTGATAAGGCGGGCTCTTATCATCGAACGGATCAAAGGGTTTCCAAGAGAACCGAGCCTGGAAGAAGCAGCGAAGATTAAGCAGACCCTCCAGTCAACGATCCAGGCAGATAGCGCCAACATGTCTCTGATCAGCGAACGCATCGCACAAATGCGAGAAGCCCTCCTTCAGGTGAAGACCTACCGGAACACGGCTGGCACCTCGGAGAAGTCGATTTTTGACAAGAAAGGGTAAGAACGCAGCATTGTGTGTAGAAGATGTTCCAAGCATCTGTACTCTGTGGGATCAAGACGTGTTAGTTGTGTACATCTTTACCGAGAGTTTCAACAAAAGCCGAGTACTGACAGCATAAATTGACTTGGTCCTGCGCATGTGATATAGTGAGGTTGCAAGTTCACCTCCTGTGAGCTTTAGCAATTAGTTAGGAGGAATGTTCAAGAATGCTTGGAACGGTAAAGTGGTTCAACGCGGAAAAGGGGTATGGTTTCCTGGAACGCGAAGATGGCGGTGATGTATTCGTACATTACACAGCCATCGTGGGTGAAGGCTTCAAGACCTTAACTCAGGGGGAGCGTGTGGAGTTCGAGATTGTGGAGGGTGCTAGAGGTCCACAGGCAGCGAATGTAACCCGGCTGGGTTAGATACACTGCGACATATTCTGGCATATAAAACCCCGGCATAACGCCGGGGTTTTCTATATGTTGCGCCTGGCAACGCAGAATTCCGAAGGAAACCGGCGGCAAACCTTTGGCCCATGACCACGAACCCCAGGCGAGGCCAATGGCAGCTAGATGAGCGTGCAGAACAACTCAGAGTCCCTGCTACCTAAGGCTGAGAGGCCCGCTTGAACCGGCAGGAGTGAGCAGAGGATACCAGGACACGCCTACCTGGGCAGGTGGGTGGGATACTTCATTTTGGCTGAAACTCCCAGCGTCTTTCAGACACCGCCTTCGCATGCCTCTGAAAAAAGTGGAGACGGGTTTGGTGCGCTACAGCGAACTCCGCGCACTGGATCTACCGGAACGGGTTGTCCACTAGTTTGCGAACGCCCGCAAACATGGGCCAATGAACAGAGCGCTGGGGATCGCCTACTGGGAAGCCCAGGACCTTATGAGTTTAACCGCACGTTACCTAAGCATTCGTCAAGCTTGTTACCGCCGCATACCGAAGGGTACGTACGGTGGTGTGACGGGATGGGGGCTAGCCGCCTCCTCCAATTCGATTCCCGGGGCATGTTCGGAAGGAATCGAACCGACATGGGAGAAGCGCCCAATACTGCCCAAGACCAGTCATGGGTGGCATAGCTCTGCCCCGCGGGCTCCAAGACCCTCCGTGTCGATTGTATCCATATTCAGGAGGAATTCGTATCCTGTCGAGGAATACTATAGTGTAAAGACCCGCAAAGGAGTGAGGTCTGTGCAAATCACCATCCGAGGGAAGAATATCGAAACCACTGTGGCTCTGAAGGAGTATATCGAAAAGAAGCTCAGCAAACTCGAGAAATACTTTGAAAGTCCCCTTCAGGCGCAGGTTTCACTTTCCGTGGAGCGCGGCCGCCATATCGTGGAAGTCATGATACCCCTAGACGGCATGTTGCTGAGGGGCGAGGAGGAGACCGGCGATATGTACGCCTCGGTGGACCTCGTTTTAGAGAAGCTTGAAAGGCAAATAGAGAAGTATAAAACCAGGATATTCCGCAGGCTCAGGCAAGCCGGTAACAAGAGCTATCCACTCGTGCCTCAGCAGGCGACAGACGAGGAAGGGCCAAGGATCGTAAGGACCAAGAAAGTAACCTTAAAGCCAATGAACGTGGAAGAAGCAGTGTTGCAGATGGACCTGATCGGGCATGACTTTTTTGTCTTCCTAAATGATGATACTGAAGAGGTAAACGTAGTCTACAAGAGGAAGGACGGCAACTACGGCTGGATCGAGCCTAAGATATAGTGTGGGAGACGCGGGCGGCGGGAGTCTTCCTGCCGCCCGGATTTGTTTTGGAGGGAACACGATGGTTACGGTTCTTGGGGTGATGTTTGAAGGCGGACCTATTGAGAGCGACCTGGACAGGGATATCGCTAGGCTGAGGAGCATTTTGGCTTTGGCCACCTTGAAGAAACTGGTCAGGGTGATACCGGATGTATTGGTGGTCACAAACAGGACGGATCTAGCAGACGGAGCCAGGGCGCTTGGCGCTTCAATATGGCTATCACCTGATGAGTTTCATTTTGGTACGTATCTCCGCCAGGTCGTTGAGCAGTACCGCCCGGAAGCCCTCCTGTACCTTGGTGGCGCTTCGGCTCCACTGGTCACTGAAGAGGAATTTCTGGACATTGTGGAAATGCTCACGTCGTGCGACCGGGTTGTGGCGGTGAACAACCCAATGTCACCTGACTTAATCGCGTTTCGGCCTTCAGCCCAGTTGCTACACGTTCCAAGCCCCGACGCTGACAATGTTCTCGGTTATTACCTGAAGGAATCAGGCCTTGCGAGGGTTGTACTACCTGACAATCCAAGATTGAACTTTGATGTAGATACCCCCACCGACTTTTTGGTCCTTGGTCATACGAAGGAAGGAAAGTCCATCTTAGGTGATGAGCTGATATCCCTGGGCTGGGATGACACCACTATCAGCCGCTGTGTAGAGATTATGCATACACCGATGAGCGAGGTTGCTCTGTTTGGCCGGGTGGGACCGTCCGCCATGTGGGATGTAAACGCGCACCTTAAATGCAGGTTGAGAGTATTCTCGGAAGAGAGGGGACTGAAAGCGCTTGGCCGGGAGCACCGCGTGCATTCGTTGATCGGCAGCATCCTTGACATGATGGGTCCAGACCAATTCTTCCGGTTGCTCGCATCTCATGCAGACTGTGCATTCATGGATACCCGGGTGTATTTCAGGCACTGGGGAAAATCACCCTCGACGTGGGACAGGTTCCGATCAGACCTTGGAGACTATCATCTCATAAGCGACCCGACCCTTGCCCGCTTTACAGAAGCGGCGCGCAACGCAGAGCTCCCGGTGGTACTGGGGGGCCACTCCCTTGTGTCTGGGGGTATCAGGCTTTTGGTCCAGGAAACATGTGCTATGGATTCTCCTTCGGCGTCCCGGACTTGATCACGGCATCAGTACCTCGCACAGCCGGATAGTTACCTAATGCCGACACACTCTCCTATGTGCCACGTGTTGGCTAAATCGCTGCGCCCTGGGTGCCATTGACACACCGAAGTATTGGATACTATAATGAATTTAAAAGTAGTTTCCATTAATAGGGGGGCGCGGTAATCAGTGTAAATTACTCATAGCCCCCTATTTGATGGAAACAATCGGAGAAAGGGGGAAAGGTTGTGCAAAGCACGAAACTTACAACAAGGATACTCATTGGCTTAATAGCCGGTATCGTTGTAGGTCTCCTGCTTGGAAGCAATCCAGGTATCGCAAACAACTACATCAAACCATTTGGAACTTTGTTTTTGCGGATGATCAGGATGATCATCGTGCCCCTCGTACTGGCCTCTCTTGTCGTCGGGGCTGCCAGCATGGGTGATGTGAAGAAACTGGGCAGGATCGGCGGCAAGACTATCGCCTACTACCTAATTACTACAGCTATTGCAGTTATCATCGGACTCATCTTAGGTAATTTGATCGATCCCGGTGTAGGGCTCAGCATTCCTCCTGGCACAACCGTAGAAGCTGCCAAAGCTCCGAACGTAGTGGACACGTTGCTGAACATCATTCCAGATAACCCGCTAAATGCCCTGGTAGCTGGCAATATGCTTCAGATCATTGCGTTTGCTCTCTTCCTGGGCGTGGGGGTCACGCTTGTCGGAGATAAGGGCAAGCCGTTCCTCAGCTTCTTTGATAGCATGGCTGAGGTAATGTACAAGATCACCGCAGTTGTGATGTCCTATGCTCCCATTGGCGTGTTTGCTCTCATTACCCCGGTAGTAGCCGTGAACGGGCCTTCCGTGTTGCTGCCCCTTGCGAAGGTAATCATCGCTGTGTATCTTGGATGCTTCCTGCACGCTGCGTTGGTATACTCTTCGCTGGTGAAGGCCTTTGCCAAAATGAACCCGCTGACTTTCTTCAAAGGTGCGTTGCCTGCGACCACCGTTGCTTTCAGTACCTGCAGTAGTGCTGGAACTTTGCCAGTTACTATAAAGAGTACTAGGGACAACCTTGGTGTGTCTGAGAGCATATCCAGCTTTGTATTGCCGCTGGGCGCAACCGTAAACATGGACGGTACGGCGCTGTACCAGGGGGTCTGTGCGCTCTTTGTAGCCCAGTTGTACGGACTAGAGCTGACCCTTGCGCAGCAGCTGACCATTGTGCTTACGGCAACTCTGGCATCTATCGGGACAGCAGGGGTCCCTGGCGCAGGCTTCATCATGCTGACAATGGTGCTGACCTCCGTCGGTCTGCCTCTGGAAGGTTCCGCCCTGATAGCGGGTATCGACAGAGTTCTTGACATGGCCCGCACCTCCATCAACGTAACAGGAGATATATCAGCGGCAGTAGTGATAGCTGCTACTGAAAAAGAATTGAACGTACCCAGGGAGACCGACCGCGCAGTTACTGCGTGATACATCCCGTGGATAATCGCAGTAGCCCTTGGAGAAGCCCGAGCGATTTCGGGCTTCTTCACGTGACTCAAACAAAGGGGTTTTTCAACTTTGCTGCCGAAATGATGCCACTTCCAAGTTTAAGCAAATACAGTAAAAAAAAGATCCATTAATGACGATATGTGAGTATAGAAGGGGTAACAAGCAATTTTTCGTAGTTTTCCAGTTTGTAACAAAATGTGCGTATTTATGGAAGAGCTGCAGGAGATTCTCCCCATGTCTCGAATTATGTAGATTGATTAAGCGCCAAGAGGGGCGTGTGCATGGTCAAGAACACTGACACTGTCAACTACGAGAGCATAATACGTCGCGTGAAAGATGTGATTTCTGCCAGGGTGACTACAGAGGAAGACGGAGAAATCAAAGAAGTGCACGTGCTCGCAAGGGCTGGGCGGCACCCGAGGCAGATTATGAAAGATGTGGAGTCAGCCTTGTTGAGTTCATTTGGATCGAGCGTGAGTCAGAAGAAGATCAGCGTAGCCCAAATACAAGAGGAGTTGGATGAACAACTGCACGGAGCGCGGTTAAGACTGGAGTCGGTTTCCGCCCACACGTCCGGGACCAGTTTTGAAGCCCGCGTGAGGCTACGCTACGAAAACGAATTGGTGGAAGGCACCGCGAAGGGCGCTGCTTCGCCTAGCAACAAGTTGCGTCTTGTGGCTGAAGCGACTCTCGCAGCGGTGGCAGAGTACTTCCGGGCAGACTACCTGTTTGCGCTGGAAGACGTGGCAACCCTGCGCCTTGGGATGAGGGATGTAGCGGTCGTTTCGCTGGTTTTCATCTCAAATGAAGGGGAAGAACCACTTACTGGTTCGAGCCTGATCAAGAACGATGAACGGGAGGCGGTTTCTCGGGCAACTCTTGACGCGGTCAACCGTCAGTTCTCGTGGCTGGTCCGAAGGTAAGACACGTTTTTAATTGTGCGAACCGGTGACCCGTGTTGTCTAAGCGGAGCCACTTTGCTCAAGGAGCGGAATAAGAGCAAAGTCTAACTGCGGCGGAGGTAACTTCTAAAATGGCAAGATTGCTTAAGGTTCTCGCTGCGCTTCTTGCGCTTGTTCTGGCTGGCGGCGCCACAATTCAGGTAGGTTAACCGGTTGGGTCACCGGTTCGCGATTTGAGGGGAGCAATAATAGACAATGCCGCGGTTGCAATGGAGCAGACTTTATGCACTCATCGTCACTACTACCGGGTTACTCCTCTTGGTATCCTGGTGGCCTGCTCTCAGGCAGCACGCCTGGGAACAGGTCGCGTTTTTTTCTTTGCTGGCGCTGGCAGCGGAGGCAATGCCCGTCACCCTTCCCCGCCGTGACGGTACGGTGTCAGTAAGTTTCGCCATATTCTTCGCCACGATAATTGTGCTTGGCCCAGAAGCTGCCGCATGGGTCGCTGCAATCGGGTCTATCAGGGTGAAAGACCTTCGGGGCCAGACTCCCATTGATATGGTACTTTTCAACAGGGGCATGGTCGCGCTCGTTGCGGGGCTTTCCGGACTTGCTTATAGGGCGGCGGGCGGTACTGTCGGAGCCGTAAGTGCCCTGAGTGATGTTGTACCACTGGCCCTGTGTGCGGTTGTATATGCTCTCACTAATGTCACGTTTGTCGTATTTTTCCTTGCCTTAAGGCAGAAAATGTCCATCTGGGGAGTATGGGCGCTGAACCTGAAGTGGTTGCTGCCTAACTATCTTGCGCTGGCGCCCATTGGGTCTCTGCTTGCCTCGAGCTACCTCAGATCTGGACCTGTCGGGATAGGTCTCTTTTTCCTTCCGCTTCTTATGGCGAGGTATTCCTTTCAAAGGTTCATTGACATGAGGCGGATGTACTTGGACACAGTCAGAGCGCTCACCACTGCGCTTGAGGCCAAGGACCCGTACACAAAGGGGCATTCAGAACGGGTTGCGCAGTTGTCAGTGAAACTGGGGCGCAAGATGAATTTGCCCGAGGATCAAGTAGAATTGCTCGAATATGTCGGCCTACTGCACGATATCGGGAAGATCGGCGTTCGTGATTCAGTACTTAAAAAGCCGGGCATTTTTGCTTCAGAGGAATATGCCGAGATGCAGAGGCACCCCGTTATCGGCGGTCAGATCATTAGGGATATACGCCTTCTAGGGAAGGCTGCGTCCTGGGTACGATATCACCATGAAAGGTGGGATGGTGCGGGCTTCCCGGAAGGGCTCGCGGGGGAAGAGATACCACTTGGAGCGAGGATCATCGCGGTATGCGATGCATTTGACGCTATTACCTCAGAGCGACCGTACAAGCGCGCATTCAGCATTGCAGAGGCCAGACGCGAGGTGATGAGGGGCTCCGGCACGCAATTTGATCCTGCAGTGGTATCGGCACTCATGGAAGTCACGCAAGCGGAGTACGAAGAAGAATTAAGGGCCGTTCAGGCACAGACCGAAGCCGCAGCATCTCGAGACGCATAGCCGGGGGAGGAGTCAGGTGGCCGGATATTCTTCCAACTATAGAAGATATATTGTGGCTGTATGCGCTGGGACTCTTCTCATGGCGGGATACCTCGTGTTCACTCGCGTCAGGGTTACCGCGGCGCTTGGTTTCTTTGTACTTCTCACTGCGCTCTTGAGGTTGATCCCTATCGATCTGGACGCCACCGCCCAGCTTGACATAACACCCTCAGCGGACCTTTCCGCTATTATCCTGCTGACTCCCCATGCTTCCATGATTTCGGCGCTGCTTGGGCGTGTGTTGTCTGAGGTAGTCCACAAGGAACGCTGGAAGACAGCGGACCTGATGGATATGGTTGCCTGGTACAGGTCGTGTGAACCAGCACTTGCCACGTTGGTGGCGGGGTTTGGTTACCGACTGCTTGAGGGCATAAAGCCTGGGACCTCGTTTATCTGGGTTGTGTTGCCTCTGTCCGGGGCTGCCATTGTATACTACTTCACCCTCACTTGTCTTAAGTCGCTCGAGGAACACAAAAGGTACCGTGTAAACTTCTGGATAGCCTTCAGGGTCAACCTGAAAAACCCACTCGGAATGGTCGTAAATCCCGTTCTTGGCCTGGCGACCGCCGCGTTCTATTACTACCAGGACCTGGGCGGGTTCGGGATCATGCTATTTGTGGTGTCCCTGCTTGTTGTCATTTATGCTACTCGATTATTTGTAGACATGAAAGTGGTACACAGACACACCATCGAAGCGCTAGTAAGTTCGATCGAGGACAAAGAACCACTGTCTCGAGGGCACAGCATCAACACTGCGCATCTTGCGGCGGCCATTGCCAGAAAGATGGGGCTTGACGAGGCAAAAGTGACGGAAATTTACTGGGCAGGGCTCTTGCATGACGTGGGTAACCTTGGTACCGATGAACGCCTCTTGGCGCATCCTGGGCCGCTCAGAGAGGATCAATTCGCTCTGATACAGAATCACTGCGTAGTAGGCGCAGGGCTTGTATCCAACGTCCCTTTTTTGAAAAACACCGAACGGGCGATTCTTTACCACCATGAGCACTACGACGGCACGGGTTACCCTGCTGGCTTAGCAGGCAACCACATACCACTTGAAGCAAGGGTGTTGGCGTGTGCAGAGGCGTTCGACGCCATGATACAGGACCGTCCCTACAGGAGGGCGCTCCCCCTCCACGAGGCTTACGAGGAGATAGTTAAGATGTCCGGTCGCAAGTTGGACCCGGATGTGGTGGCAGTGTTCAAAGAAGTATTTAAGGACATAGAGAGGATGGGTCTTGATGTTTTCCGGCGCCATCATAGTCTCGATACTAATCGGTAAGCTGAGAAAAGGTTCGATTCGGGCGCTCGCCCTGATACCCTTCAGGCGGCTATACCTCATCTTCCTTTCTTATGGCATTCAGTTTGCGCTCATGATCGGGCTCGTGCCTGGTGGGGCGCGGTACGTACCCCCGCTGTTGCACCTGATTTCATACGTACTTCTCTTTGCTGCACTGCTTTCTAACTGGCGGCTGCCCGGCATTCCACTGCTTTTTTCTGGGAGTGCGTTAAATGCAGTGGTCATATTCGCCAACGGAGGGCGAATGCCGGTAAGTCTTACTCACCTACAGAGAGCGGGGCTCACCAACTACATACAGCTGTTGCTCGCTGATGGTAGCAGGAGCCATCAGCTGATCAGCGAATCTACGCGGCTGTCTTTTCTCGGGGATGTCATGGTCATGCCACCACCATATCCTCGGCCGTTTGTGTTCAGCATAGGAGATGTGCTTTTGGCTTTGGGACTTTTTCTCTTAATCCAGTGGGGAATGAAACTCAGCGAGACGGCGGACAAGGCCTCTTTTGTGCAGGAATGCTCGAGAGACAGCAAGCCCGTGCCGTTTTGAACGGCCCCGGGAAACCTGCTATAATTGGAGCTAAAGGCTGGTGGCAAGTGCCAAGGCGACCCGTAAGAGAGTGCCAGGTTTATTGTTCTGAATACTGAGTCTCGGTACTTCCTGTGGACCTTCGTTAGGGTCGGTAGCTCTCAAGACTTATACTGAAGGATTGCTCTCAGGAAAAGCTGATATGAATAGTGTACCTGCTGAAAGGTTTATCCAGCGGGTCGTTTGCCGCCTTGCACAAAAGGTGGTACAATAACATAGAGGGAACCTGACGGTTCCTTTCTATGTGTTTGTACGGGGAGGAGTCGGCGTGGTACTTCGGTTGTTTCAGGGCGCGATCACCAGGAGACTTCATGACCGCGAGATACGCAGACTCAGCGGCATCGTACAGCAGGTTAACGCGCTTGAAGACCAGTACAGGAACATGTCGGACGAAGAACTGTCGAACGTAACGCGGGTTTTTCGTGAACGGCTGCACAGAGGGGCTCGTCTTGACGACCTGCTTGTCGATGCGTTTGCAGCTGTGCGCGAGGTATCAAGACGCGTTTTGGGTATGAGGCATTTCGATGTCCAGATCATGGGAGGCGTCGTGCTTCACGAAGGGGACATCGCAGAGATGAAAACCGGTGAAGGTAAGACGCTGGTAGCTACGCTCCCGGTGTACCTGAACGCGCTCACAGGCAGGGGTGTTCACGTAGTCACTGTCAACGACTACCTGGCCAAGAGAGACAGTGAGTGGATGGGACAAATCTACAGATTCCTCGGACTGTCGGTGGGGCTGATCCTCCATGGCATGGACAAGAAAGAACGAAAGACCGCCTATGATTCGGACGTCACCTACGGAACCAACAGTGAGTTCGGCTTCGACTATCTCCGCGATAATATGGCTATCTACCGGGAACAGCTGGTACAGCGCGAGCTGCACTATGCCATCGTTGACGAGGTGGACAGCATCCTCATCGACGAAGCCAGAACGCCGCTGATTATATCAGGCCCAAGCGCAAAGTCCCCTGATCTGTATTACCGGTTTGCACACGTGGTCCGACAGCTGCGCGAGGGCGAGGACTTTGAGGTAGATGAGAAGGCGAGGGCGGTGACGCCCACTGAGAAAGGTATTGCCAAGGTGGAACGGGCGCTGGGCGTATCAAACCTTTATGAAGATGAGAGCACCGATCTCTCCCATTACTTAAACCAGGCGCTTCGGGCCCGCTGCCTAATGAAGAGGGACCGCGATTACGTGGTGAAAGATGGTCAAGTGATCATCGTTGATGAATTCACGGGCCGGCTCATGTTCGGACGCCGTTACTCAGATGGGCTGCATCAAGCTATCGAAGCAAAAGAAGGCGTAAAGATCGAACGGGAGATGCAGACCGTCGCGACTATAACTTACCAGAACTACTTCAGGATGTATGAAAAGCTCGCAGGGATGACGGGTACCGCGTTGACGGAGGCTGATGAATTCAAGAAGATCTACGGGTTGG